>NZ_JBHXTC010000001.1:0-34815 GCF_042677605.1 Streptomyces sp. NPDC127106
TTCCCGTCCTTCACCCAACGCCAGGCGGTCTGGTAGCTCACGCCCTGCTGCCGCGCCCAGTCCGAAAGCTTCACAAGGCCAAGGTATTCGAGACGGACGGCTAGAGGTGATTATGAATGACTAGAAAACCTGTAGCAGCTTTCACCCCCCTCACGGCGCCCGCCCCCCGGACGTGAACCCCGGGCACCCGCTCAAGATCCCCTGCCCCCCGGGCAAAGGGTCCCCCTCACAGAGGCGTCGTTCCAGGCGTGTTCTCACCGCTCTGCGGTCTGCCGTGCGCGACCATACGGACAAAATAACCAAACAGGAAGAAGGATGGACGTGCCCGGCAGCGAGAGCGAGAACCCGGCAATCCCCTCCCCGGCCCCCGCGCAGACCCGGCCCATGACCAACAAGGACTGGTGGCCGAACCAGCTGGACCTCCAGGTCCTGCACCACGACTCGCCCCTCGCCAATCCGATGGGCGAAGACTTCGACTACGCGGAGGAGTTCAAGAACCTCGACGTCGACGCGCTGAAGCGGGACGTGTTCGAGGTGATGACGACGTCACAGGACTGGTGGCCGGCCGACTACGGCCATTACGGGCCGCTCTTCATCCGGATGAGCTGGCACGCCGCGGGCACGTACCGCATCGCCGACGGCCGGGGCGGCGGCGGTGCCGGCGCCCAGCGCTTCGCCCCCCTCAACAGCTGGCCGGACAACGCGAGCCTCGACAAGGCGCGCCGGCTGCTGTGGCCGGTCAAGCAGAAGTACGGCCGGCAGATCTCCTGGGCGGACCTGCTGATCTTCGCCGGCAACTGCGCGCTCGAGTCCATGGGGTTCAAGACGTTCGGCTTCGGCTTCGGCAGGGAGGACATCTGGGAACCCGAGGAAATCTTCTGGGGTCCCGAGGACACCTGGCTCGGAGACGAGCGCTACAGCGGCGACAGGGAACTCGCGGTTCCGTTCGGCGCCGTTCAGATGGGCCTGATCTACGTGAATCCGGAGGGCCCCAACGGCAACCCGGATCCGCTGGCGGCCGCCCGGGACGTCCGCGAGACGTTCGGACGCATGGCCATGAACGACGAGGAGACGGTCGCGCTCATCGTCGGCGGCCACACCTTCGGCAAGTGCCACGGCGCGGTCGACTCCCGGTACGTCGGCCCGGAACCCGAGGGCGCCCCCGTGGAGCAGCAGGGCCTCGGCTGGCGCAACACCTACGGCGCCGGCAAGGGCTCCGACACGCTCACCAGCGGGCTGGAGGGGGCGTGGACCACCGAGCCGACGAAGTGGGACAACGGCTATCTGGACAACCTGTTCCGGTACGACTGGGAGCTGACGAAGAGCCCCGCCGGGGCGAACCAGTGGAAGCCGAAGGACGCCGAGGCGCAGGGCACCGTGCCCGACGCGCACGACCCGTCGAAGCGGCACGCCCCGATGATGCTGACGACGGACCTCGCGCTGAAGCTGGATCCGGTCTACCGTCCCATCGCACAGCGTTTCCACGAGCACCCGGACGAGCTGGCGACCGCGTTCGCCAAGGCGTGGTACAAGCTGCTGCACCGCGACATGGGGCCCGCCCGGCGCTACCTCGGCCCGTGGGTTCCCGAGCCCCAGCTGTGGCAGGACCCCGTACCCGAACGCGACCACGACCTGGTCACGGACAAGGACGTCGCCGCCCTCAAGGAGCAGATCCTGGGCGCGGGCCTGCCCGTCTCCCATCTGGTGGCCACCGCCTGGGCGTCGGCGGCGAGCTTCCGCGGCACCGACAAGCGCGGCGGCGCCAACGGTGCGCGCATCCGGCTCCAGCCGCAGAAGGGCTGGGAGCCCAACGACACGCCCGAAGTGGCGGCAGTGCTCCAGGCCCTGGACCGGATCCGGCAGGACTTCAACGCCTCGCAGTCCGGTGGGACGAAGGTGTCGTTGGCCGACCTGATCGTCCTGGGCGGGTGCGCGGCCGTGGAGCAGGCGGCACGGAACGCCGGGCACGCCATCACGGTCCCGTTCGCGCCGGGGCGCACCGACGCCTCGCAGGAGCAGACGGACGTGGAGTCGTTCGCCGTGCTGGAGCCGCGCGCTGACGGGTTCCGCAACTACGTGCGGGCGGGCGAGAAGCTGCCGCCGGAGACCCTGCTCCTGGACCGGGCCACCCTGCTGACGCTGACGGCCCCCGAGATGACCGTGCTGGTCGGTGGCATGCGGGCGCTGAACGCCAATGTCGGGCAGTCCCGGCGCGGCGTCTTCACCGACCGCCCCGAGATGCTGACCACCGACTTCTTCGTCAACCTGCTGGACATGGGAACGGAATGGAAGCCGTCCGCGACGGTCGAGAACGAGTTCGAAGGCCACGACCGGGCCACGGGTCAGACCAAGTGGACCGCGAGCGCCGTCGACCTCGTCTTCGGCTCCCACTCCCAGCTCCGGGCCATCGCGGAGGTCTACGCGTCCCGGGACGCGGGCGAGAAGTTCGTGCGTGACTTCGTCGCCGCGTGGGACAAGGTCATGAACCTCGACCGGTTCGACCTCGGCTGAGCCCCGGTGTCCGGGGCGGCCGGGCCCGTTCCGACCGCCCCGGACGCCCGCCGGGCGGACGCCGCCCCGCTCAGTCCTCGGGGAGGACGTTGCCGTCCTCGTCGAGGGGCAGGTGGATCCGCGCCGGGTCCTGGGTGTTGAGGTCGGACGGGCGGGGTCCTTCGGGCCCGTCGGGCCCCCAGCGCAGCAGGCGGCGGGTGCGGGCGATCCGGTACACGGTGCCCTGGAACTCCAGGCGGTTCACGCGGCCTGCCCGGAGCCTGTCGGCGGCCTCGGCGTAGGCGGCCAACTCCACTGCGTGCGGGTCCCCCTGCGCGCCGTCGGCCGCCGCCCGGGTGCGGGCGTCGGCGTGCAGGTCGGTGCCGACGGGGATCAGGCCGCGCATCCGCGGCCACGCCCACGTCAGCCCGAACTCCAGTGACCTGCGGGCCGCGTGCGCCGTCGGGTGCGGGCCGCTGACCGGCTTCCAGCCGTTCCCGGACTGCTCCACCACCGCGAACGTCGGCGGCAGGAGCAGGACGTCCGGGTGCGTGGCCAGCGCCTGCCGGGAATCGGCGCGCACGTCCGCGGGGAACCGGTCGCCGACGTAGTGCAGTGCGCGCAGGGCCAGCTGCTCCAGCGCCTGGGCGGGGGTGACCGGGGCGTCCGGGTCCAGGACCAGGCCGTCGTCGATCCGCTGCTCCTTGGCGTCGCGCGCCCAGTCCGGTACCAGGGGCTCCGGATCCGTCGGGCGCGGCTCCTCGATCCCGTTCGGGCCTGCTCCCGCGTACTCCTCGGCGCGCACGATGCGGTACCGGGTCCCGGCCGCGACGAGTTCGTCGACCCGCTCGCTCTCCAGCCGGGCGACCGCCGCCAGCAGGTCGCGCCGCTCCGCCCGGTCCCCGGCCTCGTCCTTCGCCCGGAACCACAGCTTCGAGTTCAGTCCGTCGCGCGCCTGTTGCGGGCAGCCTTCCGCCACCGCGACCACCACCCGCCACCGCGGCCCGTCCCCGGGGCCCTGTGCCGCCACCCCGAACAGCGGGCCGCGCACGGCGACGTCGCCCGCGCGCGCCGCGGCGTCGACGGCGTCGGCTTCCACTGCGGCTTCCACCGGCTCCACCGGTACGCGCACCACCATCGGCCGCGACCGGCCCGGCCCTGCATCCCCACGGTCCATGCCCCCATCCTGCCCACCGGAGTAGGGCGCCGTGGGGGTATCGCCGTTCCTGCCCCCTGGCGGGGTACCACCGGCCGGTCCGCGGCTACCCTGGCGCGGCGGCGTCGGCGCAGGCGGGGCACAGGCCCCGGTAGATCACGTCGGCCCGCGCGACGGTGAAGCCGAACCGTTCGGAGGCGGGCAGGTCCGCCAGCGGGTTCCCGGCCGGGTGGACGTCCCGGATCTCGCCGCAGCCGGAGCACACCAGGTGCTGGTGGGGGCGGCGCGCGTTCGGGTCGTAGCGTTTCGCGCGGCCGTCCGTGGTCACCTCGACCACCTCGCCGAGCGCGACGAGCTCGCCGAGGGTGTTGTAGACGGTCGCGCGGGACACCTCCGGCAGGCGTGCGGTGGCCCGGGCGAGCACCTCGTCCGCCGTGAGGTGGACGTGTTCGCCGTCGAGTACCTCCGCGACGACCCTGCGTTGGGCCGTCATGCGCCAGCCGCGTCCGCGCAGCCGCTTCACCAGGTCGCTCATGCACCACCAGCCTAAATGCGCCTCGTTCGACCAATGAATCCGTACAGATTTGGTTGCCGCATTGACTTGGACTTGGTCCATCGTAGGATCGGTTCCGGCGACAACCAAGGGACAGGACGACGGCAGTGGAGAGCGCGTGACGGTGTGAGGCCCGGTCCCGAAGAAGGAGCTCCCCCGCTCCCCCGCTCCACCCGCGCAGTTCCCGAGCACCGTGGTACCCCCAGTCCGGAAGGATTCCGAGGATTCCCATGCCTGAGAACGATGAAGCAATCGTCGTGGACGCGAAGACCGAAGGCGCCGGAGGCTGCCCCGTCGTGCACGATCGGGCCCCGCACCCGACCCAGGGCGGCGGAAACCGCCAGTGGTGGCCGGAGCGGCTCAACCTGAAGATCCTCGCCAAGAACCCGGCGGTGGCCAACCCCCTCGGTGAGGGGTTCGACTACGCCGCGGCGTTCCAGGGCCTGGACCTGCCGGCGGTGAAGCGGGAGATCGCCGAGGTGCTGACCACCTCGCAGGACTGGTGGCCGGCCGACTTCGGCCACTACGGGCCGTTCATCATCCGGATGGCCTGGCACAGCGCCGGTACGTACCGGATCAGCGACGGCCGCGGCGGCGCCGGCGCCGGCCAGCAGCGCTTCGCCCCGCTGAACAGCTGGCCGGACAACGCCAACCTCGACAAGGCCCGCCGCCTCCTGTGGCCGGTCAAGAAGAAGTACGGCCAGAGCCTGTCCTGGGCCGACCTGATGGTCCTCGCCGGCAACGTCGCCCTGGAGACGATGGGCTTCGAGACCTTCGGCTTCGGCGGCGGCCGCGCGGACGTCTGGGAGCCCGACGAGGACGTCTACTGGGGCCCCGAGACCACCTGGCTCGACGACCGGCGCTACACCGGCGACCGGGAACTGGAGAGCCCCCTCGGCGCGGTCCAGATGGGCCTGATCTACGTCAACCCGGAGGGCCCGAACGGCAACCCCGACCCGATCGCCGCGGCCCGCGACATCCGCGAAACGTTCCGCCGGATGGCGATGAACGACGAGGAGACCGTCGCCCTGATAGCCGGCGGCCACACCTTCGGCAAGACCCACGGCGCCGGCCCCGCGGACCACGTCGGCGCCGACCCCGAGGCCGCCCCGCTGGAGCAGCAGGGCCTCGGCTGGAGCAGCTCCTACGGCACCGGCAAGGGCGGCGACACGATCACCAGCGGCCTCGAGGGCATCTGGACCAACACCCCCACCGCCTGGGACAACAGCTTCTTCGAGATCCTCTTCGGCTACGAGTGGGAGCTGTTCGAGAGCCCGGCCGGCGCACGCCAGTGGCGGCCGAAGGAGGGAGCCGGGGCCGGTACCGTCCCCGACGCCCACGACGCGTCGAAGAGCCACGCCCCGACGATGCTGACGACCGACCTCTCGCTCCGCTTCGACCCGGTCTACGAGCCCATCTCGCGGCGCTTCCTGGAGGACCCCGCCGCGTTCGCCGACGCGTTCGCCCGTGCCTGGTTCAAGCTCACCCACCGTGACATGGGCCCGGTCGTGCGCTACCTCGGCCCCGAGGTGCCGTCCGAGACGCTGCTGTGGCAGGATCCGCTGCCCGCACGGACGTCCGAGCCCGTCGACGCCGCGGACGTCGCGGACCTCAAGGCCCGGATCCTCGACTCCGGCCTGTCCGTCTCCGAGCTGGTGTCCACCGCCTGGGCGGCGGCGTCGTCGTTCCGCGGCAGCGACAAGCGCGGCGGCGCCAACGGTGCGCGCATCCGGCTCCAGCCGCAGAGCGGCTGGGAGGTCAACGAGCCCGACCGGCTGACGGCGGCGCTGCGGACCCTGACCGGGATCCAGGAGTCCTTCAACGCCGGACGGTCCGACGGCAAGCAGGTCTCGCTCGCCGACCTGATCGTCCTCGCCGGCAACGCGGGAGTCGAGGCGGCGGCCCGGGACGCGGGCTTCGAGGTGGAGGTGCCCTTCACCCCGGGCCGCGTGGACGCCTCGCAGGAGCAGACGGACGTCGAGTCGTTCGCCGCGCTCGAACCGACCGCGGACGGCTTCCGCAACTACCTCGGCAAGGGCAACCGGCTGCCCGCCGAGTACCTGCTGCTCGACAAGGCGAACCTGCTCACGCTGAGCGCCCCCGAGCTGACGGTCCTCGTCGGCGGCCTCCGCGTCCTGGGCGCGAACCACCAGCAGTCGCAGCTCGGCGTCTTCACGGCGACGCCCGGCGTCCTGACCAACGACTTCTTCGTCAACCTGCTCGACCTGGGCACGACGTGGCGGGCGACCTCCGCGGACGCGCACACCTTCGAGGGCCGCGACGCCACCACCGGCGAGCTCAAGTGGACCGGCAGCCGTGCCGACCTCGTCTTCGGGTCGAACTCCGAGCTGCGCGCGCTGGCGGAGGTCTACGCGAGCGACGACGCCGCGCGGAAGTTCGTGGACGACTTCGTCGCGGCGTGGAGCAAGGTGATGGACCTGGACCGCTTCGACCTCGTCTGAGACGGGGTCCGGGCCCGGACACCCCCGAGGGAACTCTGCGTGGCGAGCCGCCACCGGGAGTGTCCGGAGCCCGATCCGGGGGAGGGAACGCCCCCGCGCGGGTAAAAGGGGTACGGAGGACCGTGCCATGAACCGGACCGACTGGCTGCTCACCCCGCCCGAACGCGGCAACCCCTTCACGCGCCTCGACCACCGGCGGCCGGGGGGCGCGGCCTGGTCGGAGGGGAACGACGTGCGGCCCGTGGTGCACGGCTCTGCGTACTTCGCGGAGCTGCTGGCGAGGATCGACGCCCAGCGGTCCGGGGACCTGCTCCTGTTCACCGACTGGCGCGGCGACCGCGACGAACGCCTCGGCCGGCACCACCCCGGCCGCGAGGGCGCCGGGCGCGACGGCACCGAGATCGGCGCCGTCCTGGCCCGCGCCGCTGAGCGCGGCGTCATCGTCAAGGGCCTGATCTGGCGCTCCCACCTCGACAGCCTGCAGTTCAGCGAAACCGAGAACCGGTACCTCGGGGAGGAGATCGAGGAGGCCGGCGGGGAATGCCTGCTCGACATGCGGGTGCGCCCCGGAGGATCACACCACCAGAAGATGGTCGTCCTGCGCCACCCCGACCGCCCCGGGCTCGACGTCGCCTACGTCGGCGGCATCGACCTGTGCCACAACCGCAACGACGACCGCACCCACCTCGGGGATCCGCAGGCCGTGCCGATGGCCGAGGCGTACGGGGCGCACCCGCCCTGGCACGACGTACAGCTCGCGCTGCGCGGGCCGGTGGTCGGTGACGTCGAGGCCGTCTTCCGCGAACGCTGGCAGGACCCCGCGCCCCTCACCCGCAGCCCGGTGACCCGCCTCAGGGAGCTCCTGCAACACGAGGACACCGACGCGGACCCCCTTCCGCCGCAGGGCCCCGACCCCGAGCCCTGCGGGACCCACACCGTCCAGGTGCTGCGCACCTACCCGAACCGGCTGCTGCGCGGCTACCCGTTCGCCCCCGACGGTGAGCGCAGCATCGCCCGCGGCTACCTCAAGGCCCTGCGCCGGGCCCGCTCCCTGATCTACCTGGAGGACCAGTACCTGTGGTCGCCACGGGTCGTGGCCTGCTTCGCGCACGCGCTGCGCGTCAACCCCGGGCTGCGGCTGATCGCCGTCATCCCCGCGCTCCCCGAACAGGACGGCCGGCTGACCCTCCCCATGAACCTGATCGGGCGGATCACCGCCCTGGACCGGCTGCGCCGGGCGGGCGGCAACCGGGTCGCCGTGTACGGACTGGAGAACCACGCCGGCACGCCGGTCTACGTGCACGCCAAGGTGTGCGTCATCGACGACGTGTGGGCCTCCGTCGGCTCCGACAACATCAACCTCCGCTCGTGGACCCACGACTCCGAGCTCAGCTGCGTCGTCCTGGACGACACCCCGGACCCGCGCCCGCCCGGCGACCCGGGCGGCCTCGGCGACGGCGCGCGCGGCTTCGCCCGCCGTCTCCGGCTGGAACTCTCCCGCGAACACCTCGACCTCGGTCCCGCGCCCGATGCACCGGGCGGACCGCACACCGCCGACGGCGCCACGGACGCCGCTGCCGACGCCGCCCTGTGCGACCCGGTCGCCGCGTTCCACTCCTTCGCCGCGGCCGCGGCCGACCTGGACGCCTGGTACGCCGACGGCCGCCTCGGGCCCCGCCCGCCCGGCCGGCTCCGCGGCTACCGGCCGCCGGACCTGGCCGCCACGGCGCGCGTCCTGGCGACTCCCCTGCACCACCTCCTCGTCGACCCGGACGGCCGCCCGATCCGCCTCCGCCGCCGCAACGCGTTCTGATCCCGGTGCCGGTCCTCCCGGGGAGGTCACAGCCCGCACCCCTTATGGACCCGCGCCGTGTGTGTCACCCTGGCACAGCGAACGGGTCACCCATATGCCGTACGACCCGGCAAACCGACAGGAAACGCACACGCCCATGCCCCTGCCCTTCCTGCCCCGCGCCGTACCCGCCCTGGTGGCCGGCGCCGCCACCGTCCTGCTGGCGGCCTGTGCGCCCGAAGCCGTTGCGCGCACGGCGAAGCCCGCCGCGACGGCAGCGGCCGCCACCGTCGCGGCCCCCGCGTCACCCACCGCCACGGCCGCACGCGCTGCCGGCCCGGCAACGCAGCCGCAGACGCAGTCGCAGCCCTCCGCTTCCGCCACGGCTGCCGTACGGACCCGCCCGTCCCGGCTGTCGATCCCGTCCGTGGGCATCGCCGGCCTGCGCGTGGAGCCGTACGAGGGCACGACGGACGACCCGGCGGGGACCCGCATCCAGGACCGCGGGGTCGCGGCCAGCCCGTACGGGAAGCGGGGCGGGGTCGGTCCCGGCCAGCTCGGGAACTTCCTGGTCACGGCGCACCGCCTGTCGGCCGGCGGGCCGCTGCACGATCTTCCGTCGGTGAAGGAGGGCGACACGGTCCTCGTGACCGCGGGTGACGTCGTGTACACGTACGAGATCGTCGCGACCCGCTCGACGTCCTTCCGGTCGCCGCGCTCGCTCGACGAACAGCGCGCGGCAGTGCCCGGGGCCCCGGGCCGGACCCCCACCCAGGCCATGATCACGATCTCGACGTGCGCCACGCCGGAAGACCACGCCGCGGGCAACTTCTGGAGCGACGCCCAGGGCAACCCCGAGCACCGCATCGACAAGGTAGGCGTGCTGCGCACGACCTCCGCGGCGTCGGGCTGACCCCTCCGGCCGGGCGGCGGGACCGGCACGACCGGAGACCGGCGGCCGGCGGTCAGCGGTCAGCGGTCAGCGGTCCACGCCGACCGCGCTCCACGCCCTGGCCACCACGTCGGCCGGCATCTCCAGCTCACGGGCGGCGCCGAGGGTCGCGTAGCGGAACGCGGAGAAGTTCGTGGTCCGGGAGGCGTAGCCCATCAGGCCCCTGTACCAGATGCGTCCGGCCCGCTCCCAGGCGTTGCCGCCCAGCTCGGCCGCGACCAGGTAGAACGCGCGGTTCCCGATCCCGGCGTTCACGTGGACGCCGCCGTCCTCGTCGACGGTCTCGTCGTATTCCGTCATGTGGGCCACCTGCTCGAACCGCGCGGGGTCCTCCAGGGAGCCGGTGGCCTCGCCGGAGGGCAGCAGGCCCTGCCCGAACAGCCAGTCGGAGTCCTCGACGGTCTGCTCCAGGCTGTACTGCTTGGCCAGGAGGCCGAAGACGTTCCCGAGCGAGACGGCGAGGGCCCCGGGCTGACCGTAGGACTCCAGCTCGGCGGTGGCCTGAACGACACCGATGGTGTACTGCGCGGCAACCGTGTCCAGGGGCGCGGCGCCGTCACCGAGCAGGATGCGCGAGCCCTGCCAGGCCGCGCCCGGCACTCCGCCGCGGAGCATCGCGTCCATCGGGCCGCCGCGGCCGTCGATGGCGTTGCGCCCGTACACCGTCCGGAAGAAGTCCCAGGTCACACCGAGGGCGTCGTAGGCGCCGTCCACCAGCGCGTCGCCGCTGGGTGCCCCTCCCTCCTCGCGCACCAACGCCGGGCTGTCGGAATCCTTCCGGCCGTCGAAGATCCTGCGAACCGGACGTACGGATGCACTCTCAGTCATGATCGCCATGCTGGCAGGAACCCCGCCGCCACCCCACCGCCGGCCGACCGATCAGTCAGGTCGGCCGGCTGCGACTGCGGCGCCGTCCGCCGAGGGACGACGCCGCGGTCGCTGCCGGTACCGGGGCGTGCGGTACCGGGAGCCGGGCGGGCTCAGGACCGGGTCGGGACGCCGGTGCCTGCGGCATCGTCGGGCGCCTCCTCGGTGTGGCCGCCGTCGGGAGGGCCGCAGGGAGCGCGGACGCACTGCCACTCCATCTTCTCGGGCACCTTCACACCGGTGTCCTCGGCGGAACCACCCTTGCCGGGGCGGTTCTTGCCCCACCCGCCGTCGCCCTTCTTACCCGTGCCGCCCTTGTGCAGGTCCTCGTAGGGCGCGGTCCTGATGGTGTTGTCGGGCTTGCCGAGGAACAGCAGCGTGGACTTGTTGCCGTCGCTGATGTCATCGCTGCCCACGGTGACCGCGTGCGGAGCCGCGGGGGCGGCGGCGAACGCGGTACCCGGCACCAGCACACCGCCGGCGGCTATCGCGGTCGAGGCGGCAAACATGACGAGACGTCTCGTTCGAAAGGGGTGAGTCATGGCGTTCTCCTCTGCTGAGGGGGTCGGACGGGGTACTTCCAGTACGCCCCGGGGCGCGCTCCGGGTCACGCCCCTGAAAGTCGTGGCTTGACGGCTTCGCACCCGGCTGCCACAGCTTCTGAGGACTCTGCGGACGACGGCGGTCCGGCACGGGTGCGGAAAGCCGTAGGGTCGGGGGGTGACGAGGAACGCGACGGCGAGTACGAACCTGCCGCTGTACGGATGCATGGGACTGGGCGGCACCTGGGGGCCCGAGCCCTACGGCCCCGCGGAGATCACGGCTGCGGAGGCGGCGGTCACCGCGGCCCTGGAGATCGGGATCACCACCTTCGACCACGCCGACATCTACCGCCACGGCAAGTCCGAGGCGGTTTTCGGTGAGCTCCTGGCCCGTGACGCCGGGCTGCGCGCCCGGATCACGATCCAGACCAAGTGCGGCATCCGCCTGCCGGACGGCGACCGCCCCGGCAGCTACGACCTGCGCGGCAAGACGGTGCTGCGCCGGGTCGAGGAGAGCCTGACCCGGCTGCGCACCGACGTGATCGACGTCCTGCTGCTGCACCGGCCGGACCCGCTCGCCGATCCCGACGACATCGCCGGGGCCCTGGCCTCCCTGCACGCCCAGGGCATGGTGCGCCGGTTCGGCGTCTCCAACATGGGGGCGGCACAGATCGCCGCGCTGCAGGCGCGTTTGGAGCTGCCGCTCGTCGTCAACCAGCTGGAGATGAGCCTGCACCAGCGCGCCTGGGTCGAGGCCGGGGTCCTGCTGAACACCCCCGCGGCGGCCGCCAACGGCTTCCCCTTCGGAACCCTGGAACACTGCCGCGACCACGGCATCCAGCTACAGGCGTGGGGGGCGCTGGCCCAGGGCCGGTTCACCGGGCGGCAGGAGACCGCGCAGGAGCGGGCGACCGCGGAGCTGTTGGCGGCCCTGGCCGAACGCAAGCAGGTGACCCCGGAGACGGTACTGCTGTGGTGGCTCCAGCGGCACCCGGCCGGCATCGCACCGGTGATCGGCACCTCCGACCCGGCGCGGATCCGGTCCTGCCGACAGGCGGTCGGCCGGCCGCCGGAGCTGGACCACGAGGAGTGGTACTCCCTCTGGCTCGCCGCCCGCGGCGAACCACTGCCCTAGTACTGCAATTGCGGTTGGGGTGACGAGGTCGTAGGTGGCTCGTTGGTCCGGGTGTGGGTGGGGATGTTGATGCGGCCCGGTGGGCTGATGTCCGGGCGGGGACTCATGGGACATGGCCCGGCACCCGGCTCAGGTTCCGGGGAGGATGCGGCGCGTTTCGTAGGCCCACATCGCGATCTCGACCCGGTTGCGGGCGCCGAGTTTGGCCATCAGGCTGGCCAGATGCGTCTTCACCGTGCTGAGGCTGATGTGCAGTGCATCGGCGATCTCGGTGTTGGTCAGCCCGCGAGCGACGGCGAGGAGCACCTGCTCCTCGCGGGCGGTGACGGGGGAGACCGGCTGGGCCACGGGCCGGCCGGCGGGCAGGTCCGCGAATGCCTGGAGCAGACGGACGGTGACGCTGGGCGCGATGAGCGCCTCACCGTCGGACGCCGACCGTACGGCCTGCGCCAGAAGGTCCGGTCCCGTGTCCTTGAGGAGGAACCCGCGGGCGCCGGCACGCAGTGAGCCGTAGACGTACTCGTCGAGGTCGAACGTGGTGATGACGACCACGGCCAGCGGGTCGGCGACGCCCGGGCCGGCGACCAGCCGGGTGGCCTCGAGCCCGTCGAGTACGGGCATGCGGATGTCGAACAGGCAGACGTCGGGGCGTAGTTCGCGGGCCAGACGTACCGCTTTCCGCCCGTCGGCGGCCTCGCCGACCACCTCGATGCCGGGCTGGGCGTTCAGCATGATCCGCAACCCGGTGCGGATGATCGTCTGGTCGTCAGCGACGAGGACGCGAATGGACACCGCTCTCGCTCCTCGCTCTCGGCAGTTCGGCTTCGACATGCCAGCCCCGGTCGGTACCCGGGCCGGCTCGTAGTGTGCCGCCGAGCAGGGTCGCGCGCTCGCGCAGTCCGGTAAGTCCGTATCCGTCGCGACCCCGGCCGGTGCGCCGGCCGTCGTCGCGCACGCTCACCCGTACCGTGTGCCGTTCCGCGGCGACCCGAACGACGAGCTCGGTCGCGTCGACCGCATGGCGCAGCGCGTTGGTCACCGACTCCTGCACGATCCGGTAGACGGCCGCGTCCACGGCCTGGGGCAGCGCGTCCAGTTCGCCGTCGAGCCCCAGGTCGACCCTGAGGCGACCCCCCGGGGTGCGCACCAGGCGCTCCAGATCCGCGACTCCGGCAGGGGGCGCCAGCTCGGCGCCGACCCCGCGGTCACGCAGCGCGGCGACCATGGCGCGCATTTCCTCCAGCGTGCGCGCCCCTTCCTCCTCGACCCCCTCCAGCGCCTCGACGGCGGCGGACGGGTCGGTGCCCGCGAGCACCCGGCCCGCCTGGGCGATGATCACCATGGCCGACACGTGGTGGGCCACCGTGTCGTGCAGTTCCCGGGCGAGCTGCTCGCGCTCGCGGGAGCGCACCTGCTCCAACTGCCGCTCGCGAGCGGTCACCCGGAACCGCACGGCAGCCCCGACCACGCCGGGCAGCAGCAGGAAGACGAGGCCCACGACCTTTTCGACGACCGGGGTCTCGTCCGTGACGACACACAGCACGCCGACCGCGAGGATCACCGCGCCGCCCAGCACGATCTCGCGTCCCGATCCCCACCGGGGCAGCGCGTACACCAGCACGAGCACGACCGCGCCGGTGTACAGACCGACGGGCTCGCGCGGTGCGGCGACGAGCGAGGCCACCGGAAGCAGGATCACCGAGCCGAACGCCAGCGTCACCATCGCCAGCGGGCGGGTCCGGCGCCACAAGGGCAGCAGGCACAGCCATACGGCCAGCACCACCGCCACCGGCCGCCACACGACGTTCTCGCGCAGGGTGGCCTCCAGCGCCACACCGCCCAGGCCCGCGGCAAGCAGCGCCCAGTCCCGCCACACCCGGGCGGGCGCGTCGGGCGGCCGGGGTTCGGTCCACAGGGTTCGCAGGTCGTCTCGTAGCACGGTTCTCAGCCTAAGGACCGCGGCGTGCCGCGCATCAGCCGAAAGGACGGGTCGTCACTCCGCCCTGGGGCCGACGGATCCGCGGCCCGCGGGCCGATGCCGCGGAGCGCCGTAGCGACGAACCTCGGCATCGGCGGCCGTACAAGGACGGCCGACGAGGTGGTTGGAGGACCCGATGCTCTCGAAAGCCCTGTTGCGCCTGGGCGCAAGCGCCGCCCGCCATCCCTGGCGGGTGATCGCGGCATGGCTGGTCGCCACCACGCTCGCCGTCCTCGCCGCCGTCGCCTTCGGCGGGCGGACCGCGGACTCGATGACCGCTTCGGGACTGGACTCCCAGCGGGCCGCGGAACTGATCGAGCGGGCCGGCACCGGCCAGGAGGGGATGACCGCCCAAGTGGTCGTCACCCCCCTCGACGGCGGTGCGACGTTCTTCGACGACGACGGCGCGCGCACCGCTCTCACGCGGCTGCAGACCGAGGTGAAGCGGCTGCCGCACGTGCTCGGCACGAGCGACCCGGCGGGGGCACTCGACGCGGGCGGGGACACCGCCGTGCGCGGCGGCCTTGTCTCGGCCGACGGGCGGATCGCAGTCGTCCGGGTGCAGTATCCCGACCAGAGCCGGCTGTCGGCCGAAGACCTCGACGCCCTCGTCGATCTCGGCGACCGGCTGCGCGCCGAGCTGCCCCTGCGCATCGAGATGGGCGGGAGCCTCTTCTACGCCTTCTCCGACCCCGACGGCGGCGCGAGCGAGCTGATCGGCCTCCTCGCCGCGGCCGCGATCCTGTTCTTGGCGTTCGGTTCGCTCGTCGCCGCCGCGCTGCCGATCGGCATGGCGGTCTTCGGGCTGACCATCGGAGTTGCCACGATGACGGTACTGGCGGGGGTGACGGACGTCCCGACCTTCGCCCCCGTCCTGGGCAGCATGGTCGGGCTCGGAGTGGGCATCGACTACGCACTGTTCGTGCTCGCCAGGCACCGGGAGTACCTCGCGCGCGGGCTCGATCCCCACGAGGCGGCGGGGCGAGCGGTGGCCACGGCGGGGAGGCCCGTGGTCTTCGCCGGCGGCGTCGTCGTCGTATCGATCCTCGGCCTGGCGGTCGCGAACGTGCCGTTCATGACGGTGGGCGGGCTCGCCGTCTCGATCGTCGTTCTGACCATGGTGGTCGCGTCGGTGACGCTCCTGCCGGCCTTCCTCGGCGCCGCCGGCCCACGCCTGGCCCGGGCCGGCCGGGTCGGCCGGGCTCTGCAGACCGGGAAGCTGGGCCGACTCGCACGGCGGCGGGACAGGGTGGCGGGCGCCGCTCCCGCCGCCGGTTGGCGGCGCTGGATCGGGCACGTCAGCCGGCACCCGGTGCTGTACGCGATCGGCGCGGCGGGGCTGCTGCTGACCGCGACGCTGCCCGTGCTCGGTCTGCGCGTCGGCCTGCCCGACGACGGCTCACTGCCCCCCAGCCGTACCGAGCGCCGGGCCTACGACCTCGTCGCCGAGGGGTTCGGCCCGGGCATCAACGGTCCCCTCGTCATCGCCGCGGACCCCACCGGTGATCCGGGAGTGCTGGACCGACTCGTCGGGGCGGTCGCGGCGGATCCGGGCATCGCATCCGTCGCGCCGACGCACATCGATCGGGCCACCGGCATCGCGACCCTCGTGGTGTTCCCGACCACCAGCCCTCAGGACAAGGCCACGGCCGACACCATCGCCCGGCTGCGCACCGACGTGCTGCCCACGGCGATCGGGCACGGCCCGGCCAGGGCCCACGTCGGCGGCGCCGCCGCGAGCCTGTCCGATGTGGGCCAACGCACCAGCCAACGCCTGCCGGTGTTCGTCGCCGCCGTGCTGGCGATGTCGTTCCTGCTGCTGATGCTGGTCTTCCGCTCGATACTCGTACCGCTCAAGGCGGTACTGCTGAATCTGCTGAGCATCGGCGCGGCCTACGGCATCATGGTCGCGGTCTTCCAGTGGGGCTGGGGAGGCGCACTCATCGGGCTGGAAGCGACGGTTCCGATCGTGTCGTTCATCCCGATGTTCCTCTTCGCCATCCTGTTCGGCCTGTCGATGGACTACGAGGTGTTCCTCCTCTCCCGCGTACGCGAGGAGTACCTGCGCACCGGCGACAACGGCACGGCGATCGTTGAGGGCGTCTCGCGCACCGCCCGGATCATCACCTCGGCCGCCCTCATCATGGTGGCGGTCTTCCTGTCCTTCGCCGTCGCCGAGGACCCCTCCAGCAAGATGTTCGGGCTCGGCCTGGCCACCGCGATCTTCATCGACGCCACGGTCGTACGCATGGTGCTGGTACCGGCGACCATGACACTCCTCGGCCGGACCAACTGGTGGCTGCCGAAGTGGCTGGACCGGCTGCTTCCCCGCGGCCCCGTCGGCACCGACGACACCGACGCGGAATCCACGGGTGAGGCCCCGCGTCCACGGCTGGTCGACCGTTGACCCGACTCCTGCCCGCCCTTGGTGTCCGGCACTTCAGGGCGTCACCCAGGGGCACATCGAGTCGTGATCACCGGTGGTCCCGGTGGCCCGTCTTGAACCGCCAGATCACGCCCTCGAACTGCTGCCGCAGTCGCTCGGGGTACGGGCCGTACTCGCCGATCGGCAGGTACGGCTCGATGAACTCCCCATCCGGATCGGTCAGTTGCACTCGCGTCACGTAAGACCGTCCATCGGACCGGACCGTGCCACGAAGGCACATCCCGCAAATATACGCGCCCTAGTAGGTCGCGGGCGCGGCCGGGGCCGCGCCGCGGTCGGTCCTCGGACGGGCCGCGCGGGTCTCGGGTCAGCGCTGCCCGGGCAGCGGCGGCCGCTCGGCCTCCGCTTCGGCGGAGCGGTCGAACGCTCCGGGGCGGGAGAGGTCGTCGAGGAGTTCGTCGACGAGCTCCTGGGTGACGTGCGGCATGACGTAGACGTGGCTGTAGTCGTGGCGGCGGCCACCGAGGTCGAGAGGGACGCAGGCCAGGGAGTACTTTCGCGCGATGTCGGCCCGGGGCTGCTGGAACCAGACGCTCAGCGCGTGGTCTCCGTGGCCGACCTCGATGCCGTCCTCGGCCCACGGCTCGCCGCGCTCCTGCAACTGCACGCTGAGCTTCCTGAGGCGGTCCGCCGTGTACTCGGCGATCCGCAGGACCTCGGCGGCCTGCCGCACCTGCTGCTCCTCGCTGAATTGAGCGAGGTGGTTCCACATGGCCAGGGAGGCGAACCCGCTGCGGGAGCCGGCGAACGTACTGTCCGGGGAGGAGACCACCGCCGGGTCCGACGGCGGGCGCAGCTTGGATCCCGCGCGGGACATGTAGATGCCGGTGGGAACGGGCGCCCCGGGGTACTTGTGGCCGCTGGTGACGATCGACGACACCTCCGGGATCCGGAAGTCGAAGACCGGCGGCGCGGTGTCGATGAGCCCGGCGTCCCGGGCCTTCTCCAGGTACGGGGCGTAGGCGCCGCCCAGCGCCCCGTCGACATGGATCCAGTAGCCGTTGCGGACGCTGACCCGCTCGGGGTCGTCGGGGTCGAAGCGCACGGTGCGGTCGACCAGGCCGTGTGCCTCGAAGACGGGGCGGAGGCGCTCGCAGGCGTGCTGGACGTCGTCGTAGGCACCCTTGAAGACGCTGCCGACGTTGAAGTTGACCAGGACGGGGTGCCCCTTCGCGGCGAAGAACTCCACGAGGGCGACCAGGGCGTCGACGTCGACGGTGCCGGGTCCCTCGTCACCACCGGTGGTCGGGACGCCCCCGAGCGGCCAGCCGTTGTAGGTCTGCATCCCGGTGCCGGTCAGATCGATCGGGCACTCGCCCGGGTAGAGGCTTCCGCCCAGGTCGTAGAAGGTCGGGATGTCCAACACCCGCATGGCCTTGATGTGGGAGTAGTGGGTTTCCTGCGAGAAGAACGCCACCGGCGAGTAGGCGTTGGGGTTGTCGTCGGGGTGCTTGGCCCGGAGGTAGCTGGTGCGGCAGCTGGCGCTCCCGGAGACCTCGTCGCGCACCAGGGCGTTGCCGTCGAGGTAGTCGCGGGCGTTCCACAGGGCGTAGAGGTTGCCTTCGGTGCTGCCCATGGACAGGACGTAGCCCCACCCGTCCCGGTCCTGCGGGTTGGCCGGATCCCGGGGCAGCGGGGTGTGCCACAGGCGTGCGTAGTGTTCGAGGACCGCGCGCTCCAGCCATCGGGAATGGAGGCTGTAGTTGCTGTCGACGAACGGGTCCCCGGCGTTGTTGATGTGGTGGCCCAGGAAACGGCCGAGGGAGGTGTGGCCGTCGAGCGACAGGTTGACCTGGTAGCCCAGCATGCGCCCGTTCCGCTCGCCGAGGTACTCCGCCAGCTTGTCGAGGACCGCAGTGCGCTGTTCGTCGGTGTAGGCGTCGGTGCCCAGCCGGTAGTCGTCGTTGGTCGGCAGCGCCGCCGGACGCACATCGGAGTGCGCAGTAGTCATTCCATGTCCGCTTCTGAGTGAGGTCGCGAAAGGAAAAGGAAGCGCGAGGCGGAATCCCGGTAATGGACTTTCCCCCTCGGGGCGCCTCGCAGCACACAGGATATGCACGATCAGCCCGCCCCGATCATCAATCCGACTTCACCTATTCACCTTTAATAATTTCATATGAAGTAAAGGTGCTTTTGCTGGCGCTGTGACCGCGAACCCTTGCCGGGTTGCTCGTTGCCAACCCCGTCGAGGCCCACTTCGGACCGCTGCGGCAGTTCACCCCCGCCGACTCCCAGCACCCCGACCACACCGTCCAGACCCGGGCCCTGCACGCCTACCTGCGCTGGCCCGACAAGAACGCCCGCCACCCCCCGAGTTCCGCGGCGGCCGAGGCGTAGTCGCCCTCGTCGAGCGGGAGGGCGAGGAGTTCGTGGAGCTCACCGACGAGGCGGGCGACGAGCTGGGGGGCAGTGGTGGCGGCGTAGTCCGCGACCGCCGCCTCGTGGTCGGGGAACTCGTCGACGATGTCCTGCGAGAACCAGCCGCCCAGCAGCTGCCCGACTTCCGGGAACCGCGCGTGCCACTCCCAGTGGGTCTGCGGGATCGCCGGCGGCGGCACCTCGCCGTCCTCGATGCTCCGCTTCAGGTGGTCGGCGAGTACGAGGAGCCAGTCACCGATCGCGGACACGGGGATCCCGATGTCGGGGATGGCGTAGAACCCGCCCAGGTCGATCCGCAGGCGTCCCGGGGGGGTGCGGCTGTACTCGCGCAGTTGGCGCCCCGCCTCCGCGATGGCCCAGGGGCGGGTGTGCCAGGCGTGGGGACGCGTGGCCGACGCCGGATGCGGACGTGCACGCGTACGCCGCCCACGAGGCCGGGTCCGCGAGGTGCCGCCGCCTGCGCGGCCGCTCGCCGCGGCTCACGCCCGCAGCCCAACTCGCCGTGGCCCACCAGGTCAGCGCCGCCAGGGTGTTCGCGCTATCGGTGGGGAAACGGCTAGGACTCCCGCGCCCTCAAGGCTGCTCGCCGAACCGTCCCGCGGGGCGGACTGGACATCACGACGCATCCCAGCACGCGCGGACCCCCTACCCGGTGAACCCATGCGATCACAGCACTAGGTCGGCGGCGCACATACGGGAGATACGGGAGATACGGGCGAATTCCCGAATCTGCGGACGCCCGGCCGGTTCCGCCGTGCGCCGCGGCGAGCGGGCGTCACGTTTCGGCCGGACGCGTCCGCGGGGGCGCGGATCGCGGGTCCGCACGCTACCCTCCGCCCCATGATTGGCATGAACATGCTCTGGCTGCGAAGAAGCGGCCGGTATTCCCTCGCGTGCCTCCTCCTGCTGGCACTCCTCGGCACGGCGACCGCCGCGGCCGCCTCGACCCCGGCCCGCACCCCCGCCGCCACTCCCCCCACCCCCGTCACCGCCTCCGCCGACACGCGGGCGGCCGAGGCCGCAGCCGCCCGCTGGGGCGAGCGCCGCCTCGATGAGGTCGCGTTCCTCACCACCCACAACGCCTTCACCAACTACGAGGACTCCCGCTGGAGTTCGGTGAACCAGGCCGAGTCGGTGCGCCACCAGCTCGACAACGGCGTCCGCGGCCTGAGCCTGGACACGCACTGGTACGAGCGCAGCACCTGGTTGTGCGTCATCAGCTTCGGCAGCGACTGCTACCCCAGCGACGTGTACCTGTGCCACGGCGACTGCAAGACGTTCGCCGGTGCCACGTACGCCCTACCGCGCCAGTCCTTCCACGGCACGATGCAGACCGTGGTGGACTTCCTCGCCGCCCATCCCCAGGAGGTCGTGACCGTCTTCCTCGAGGACTACGTCGGCGCCGAGCAGCTCCAGCAGTCCCTCGGCCGGGTCCGGGGCCTGCCCGAGCTGTTGTTCCGGGCCGACGAGTGGGGCGTACGGCAGCACGGCTGGCCGAAGGTCGCCGACCTCGTCACCTCCGGCAAGCGCCTGCTGATCTTCTCCGACCGGTCCGATCGCGAGCACCTGGGCGTCATGTACGACAGGTCCTGGACGGTCAGCAACTACTGGAGCCTGGGGGACCTCGGCAACGACCTCGCGTGCGTCAGCCGCTGGGCCGACGTGCCGCTGGACCGCCGGGAGCCCGGATTCCGGCGGCTGTTCACGATGAGCCACCACCGGAACGTGCCCACCGTCCTCACGGCTGCGCTGGACAACGGCAGCAAGCTGCGCAACCGCATCGCCGAGCAGTGCCGGCCGGCGGCCGGGGGCCGCAGCCCGAACTTCGTGTCCGTCGACTTCCACCGGCTCTCGGACGGCAGCGGCCACACGCCCGCCTCGATCGTCGCGGAGCTCAACGCCAGCCCCTGAGTCATGCCCGGGACGGGTGTGCGGCGGGGCGACCCCCGCCGTACGCCCGCCCAGGCCCGTACACCCGCCCAGGCGCCGTACACCCGTGCCGTCACGCCGGCGCGGGTTCGCCCCCTCCCCCGGCCAGGTGGTGCAGGGCGACGGCCGCGTGCACGGCGATGCCGGTGACCATGGCGTCCTCGTCGAAGACGACGCGGTTGGAGTGGCAGTCCGGGCCGTCTTCGGCCGGTACGGAGGGCGGCCGGGCGCCCAGCACGGCCATCGCGCCCGACACCCGCTCCAGGACGTAGCTGAAGTCCTCGGCGCCCATGACCGGTTCGGGAAGCTCCCGGGGCAGGTCGGGGCGGACCGTCGCGGCGGCCTCGACGACCGTCTGCGTGAACGCGGCGTCGTTGTGCAGGGCGGGATAGCCCTCGACCAGGTCCACCTCCGCGTCCGCCCCGTGTGCGGCCGCGACGTGGCGGGCCACCTGCTCGATCCCGGCGCGCAGGCGCTTGCGGGTCTCCGCGGTCATGGTGCGGAAGGTGCCGTGCAGTTCGGCGGTCTCCGGGATGATGTTGGTGGTCGTGCCGGCCTGGATGCGGGCGATGGTCACGACCGCCGGGTCGAAGACGTGCACGGTGCGGGTGACGAGGGTCTGCAGCGCCTGCACGATCGCGCAGGCGACGGGAATGGGATCGAGGGCGCGGTGCGGTGCGGAGGCGTGCCCGCTCCGGCCGCGGACCGTGATGTGGATCTGGTCCGCGGCGGCGTACACCGGGCCCGGCCGCACGTACAGGGTGCCGCTCTCGAAGCGTGTCGTGACGTGGAGCGCGAAGGCGGCGTCCGCGCCCCGCCCCGCGGGCGTGTCGAGTACCCCCTCCTCGATCATGTGGCGGGCTCCGCCCCCGTTCTCCTCTCCGGGCTGGAACATGAACAGCACGGTTCCGCTCAGCTCCGCGCGGCGGGCCGCCAGCAGCCGGGCGGCGCCGACCAGCATCGCCGTGTGCAGGTCGTGGCCACAGGCGTGCATGGCTCCGGGCACGCCGGAGGCGAACTCCAGGCCGGTGTCCTCCTGCTGGGGCAGGGCGTCCATGTCACCGCGGAGCAGGACCGTGGGGCCCGGGCGGACGCCGTGCAGGGTCGCGGTGACGGAGCTGAGCCGGTCTCCCGTGGTGACGGTCAGCGGGAGTCCCGCCAGGGCGTCGAGGACCGTGCGCTGGGTGCGCGGCAGGTGCAGGCCCAGCTCCGGGGCACGGTGCAGGGAGCGGCGTACGTCGATGGCCCCGGGCAGGAGAGCGCGGGCCTCCCGGAGCAGCGGGGTGGGCTCCGACAGCGGCGAGCGGGACGGGGCGGTCATGCCCGCGCCCCCGTACGGTGTCCCGCGCCGACGCAGCCGGCGGCGTAGGGGGCAGAACAGGGGCCGGCCTCGGCCGGAGTACCGACCGGCGGGGTCACGTACACGGAGCACCTCCACACGACGCAGGGGCGGCAGGGGCCGGCGGCGGCCGCCGCCCGTGCCGGCCCGGCGGACACCCGGGCCGCTCCGGACCCTGCCCACGCAGACCCCGTACCACGCCGCGGTCCGACGGCTGTCCTGAGCGGGTGATCCCCGGGCGTGTCCCGCGCCGGAAGACGGGGAGCGTGGGCGGGGTGTCCAGCGGGGGCGCGTGAACGCAGGTAGTGGCGTGCCCCCGCCCCGCGCCCCACCTGAACCGGAAACGACCGCGCACGGGCGTCATCATGGGAGCGTGAACGCGTTCCCGAGCGCCGACGGCGGAAGCGGAGCCCCCGGTGTCCCGGGCTTCCTCGATGTCGCTCCCACCCCGCGGACCGCCGTTGCGTGGCTTCCCCCGGCCGGGCTGTGGCCCGCCATCCAGGGCATCCGGGCCGTGCACGACCCCCAGATCCGGCGGTGGCCGCCGCACGTGAACCTGGTCTTCGGCTTCGTCCCGGAATCCGACTTCCCGGTGGCGGCACCCCTGCTGGCCGCCACGGCCGCCGCCACGGAGCCGTTCGACATCCGCCTCAGCGGGGTGCGCTTCTTCCGCCACCGCGCGTACTCGACCGTGTGGCTCGACCCCGCCGCGGCCGGACCGGCTCCCTGGGCCGCCCTCCACCGGGACCTGGTCGAGCCGTTTCCCCGCTGCGGCGGCCGTTTCCCGCGCTTCACGCCCCACCTGTCGCTCGGCCGTACGCACGATCCGCGACGCCTGGCCGCGGACTGCGCGGCCCGCCTGGGCAGCCTGGCGGCGCGGGTGGAGGAGGTCGTGCTGCTCTCGCGCCGCGGCGAGGGGCCCATGCGGACCCGCGCCGCGATCGCCCTCGGCAGCGGGGCAGTGCGCTGGTACGCCGAGGGAGACGGGTGAACGTGCGAGGTGTCCCCGAGCCCGGGTGAGGGGGTGCCCGGGCTCGGGGGGTGCCTGCCGGCGTCCGCCTACTTGAAGGTGACGTCCGAGCAGGAGTAGAAGGCCTCCTCGCTCTGGAAGGAGCCGTCGGGCCGCTTCAGCCCGTGCCAGACCGTGTAGATCAGGTGCTTGCCCTTCTTCTCCGGGAGCACCGCCTTGAAGGTGAAGGCCTTGGCCCCGAGGAAGCCCGCGGGCGCCGCCGTGGCCGCGGTGTTGTCGGCGCTGAGGAACGGGGTGTCCTCCAGGTCCGACCACTTCAGCGGCTTCTTCGGGTCGTAGCCGTCCTTGGTGACGTACATCTCCATGCGGTACGGGTTGTGCAGCGCGCTGATGTCGTAGCGCAGGTCGTACTCGGCGCCGCTGGGCAGCGTGGTGGAGGGGAAGTCGTCCCGCGCCAGGTCCAGGCCGGAGAATTGCGCGCTGCCGGCGCTGCACAGCTGGCCGTCGGGGATGCGGGCGCGGTGCTGCGGGGAGGAGGTGGGGGTGCTGTGGTCGATGGCCCGGCCCTGGACGACGGACTTCCAGTCGCCCGGGATGCCGGGGCTCTGGGCGAGGGCCAGCCGGCAGGCCTCGCTCGCCTTCGGGTTCTTCGTGCAGGCCACGCTGCGGCTCACCGGGTCGGCGGTGGAGCCGTGGGCCGAGGCGGGCGCGGAGCCGAGGGTGGTCACGGCGAGGGGGAGGGCGACGAGCGCGGTGAGGCGCAGGGCGGCGGTGCGACGGGCCGCGGCGGGGGCCGGCGCGGGACGGGTCGTGCTCATGAGGGGATGCTCCTGGTCATGGGGTCGGAGGTGCGGCGGGGGCTGTCGGGTCGGGAGGTCAGCCGCCGGTCTTCACGGTCAGCTCGCGGGAGAACGCACCCCACTTGCCGTCGCCGAGCCGCGCCCGGATCTTCACGGTGTACGTGGTGCCGGGGTGGGCCCCGACGAGCACCTCGCGGGAGGCCTTCCCCGTGGGGACGGGGATCACCGGGTCACCGGTGCCCCACATGAAGGTCTGGGCGGGCTTGCCGTTCAGGTGGACCTGGTAGGTGGTGATCTGGCCGACGCCCTGCGGAACGGACCACGTGAGGTTCAGGTAGTGCTGGGTGACGGTGCCGTCCTGCTTCGTGGCGGTGGTGGCGGCGAAGTCGCCGGGGGCACCGGTGCCGCTGTTGCCGTCCGGCGGCGCCGCGGCGGTCGTCACCGGCGCCTCGCGGGTCGGGTCGGACTCCTTGCCGGAGGCGTCGACGGCGGTGACCTTGAACCGGTAGGCGGTGCTCGGGGTCAGACCGGAGACGGTGGCCGAGGTGGCCTTGCCGTCCGCCTCCTGGATCTTCGAGCCGTTGCGGTAGATCCGGTAGCCGGTGACGGCGACGTCGTCGCTGGCCGCGTGCCAGCGCAGGGAGGCCTGGAAGGGGCCCGAGGCGGTCGCCTCCAGGTCCGCGGGGATGACCGGCTTCGCCTTGTCCTGGCCGGGCGCGGCCAGCGTGGTGAGGACGATGTCCTTGCTGAATCCGGTGGTGCGGCCGTCCGCGCGGACGGCACGGACCTTGAACGCGTACCGGGTGGCGGGGGCCAGCTGCTCGACGTCCGTCATCGTGTCCTTGACGGTCTTGACCTGCTTGCCGTCCTGGAAGACCTCGTAGCGGACCACCTCGGCGCCGCCGGCGGGGGGCTTCCACATCAGGTGGACGGCGGTGTGGTCCTTGACGAAGGAGCCGCTGTCGGCGGGGACGGCGGTGCTGGTGCCGGTGCCCGACGCGCCGTTCACCTTGCATCCGCTGATCCTGGGTATCCCCTTGCCGGCGGGGTTGATGCCGACCTTGACCGCCCGGGTGCCTCCGGCGGCCACGTCGGCGCGGTCGCCGATCGGCTTGACGGTGACGTGCTTGCCGTCCTGGCGCAGTTCGTACGCCCAGGGGTTGTCGATGGTGACCTGCCCCTGCGACACGTCGAACTCGGCGGTCCAGTCCCGTGCGGGCCGGTCCCCCTTGTTGGTCAGGGAGACCTCGCCGGACGCCCACCACGCGGTGGCCTGGTCCGCGACGCGGCAGGTTGCGCTGAGGCCGTCCTCCTCTCCGGCATTGGCGGCCACGGGGACGACGACGGAGCCGACCCCGATGACGACGACCGCGCAGGCCAGGGCAATTCGCTTTCGGGACATCAGAAACCTCTTGGTAAAGCCGATCCGCCGGTGCGGCGGCGGCATCGGAAGTGCCTCGGTCAACACCGGTGACCCTAAGGGCGAATTGGGGCGCCAAGGGGCCGATGAGTGGTCGTGGGGCCTCTGTTATCCGTCCCTTAAGGTCCGGATAGGACACACTTGAAGCCCTGTCCGCGGGTATCGACACTGCGGGCACGGCTGGTCACGCTCCGTTCCGCCCCCGAACCGCCGTGGCACGCGGATGGGCCATCCACGACGGGAGCGATTCTCCATTGAAAAATATATGGAGAGTCACGCGGCATGCACGCAGCGCTATTCGGCTATTTGACGGCGCATCTAATGACGGGTCACGCACCGTCAAGTTCCCGTAAAGTCCGCGCACCGTCGAACCGGGCGAGATGGACTGGACCAGCCGCTCCCCCTCCCTCAAACCCCCCAGAAACAAAGCTAATTGACGATCCGTCATGCCATCTCGCGCGATGGTTGAACGGGCGACATCTTTGCGCGTAGAACAACCTCGTTCAAATCGCCCTTTCTCTCTGGCAGGATTCCCGGCACCCCATCCAATCGAGGAAAGCGGCACCGATATGCCCGGCCACGGAACCCCGGCCGGGCTGCAACGCCATGCAGCGTCGGCCCGCGGGTCACCCCCTCTCGGTTCAAGGAGCACGATGCATAAACGTCGCATGTCCCGCCGCAAGAAAGCCGTGATAGCCACGGTCACCGCGGCCCTCTCCGGCGGCCTGCTGTTCGGGTTCGGCGCCTTCGCGCAGGCCGGCTCCGTCAGCGGCACCGTCTACGGCGGGCAGGGCAACTACCGGACGGTCAACCACCGTGCCACGCCGTCCCTTTCGGCCCAGATCAACGGCTCCTCGAAGGTCGGCGACCGGATCCAGATGTCCTGCCGGACCACCGGGGACACCGTGGAGAACAACTCCCGGTGGATCTACACCGGCTCCTACTACATCGCCGACGCGTTCATCCGCGAGAACACCACCGGCCTGCCCGTCTGCGGCTCGACCCCGAACCCGAAGCCGACCAAGCCCAACCCCGGTCCGACGACGGCCAAGTCCCTGAACATCGACATGCAGAAGCAGGTCAGGACGCAGTGGTGCTGGGACGCCTCGGGCGTGACCATCGCCAAGTTCTGGGGCCGCAACGTCACCCAGGAGCGGTTCTGCCAACTCGCCGCCCAGGGCACGTGGGTGGACTGCAACAACCAGCCGGCGACGCTGGAGGACATGGCCAACGGCCTGGCCAAGCTGGGGATGGGCAACAGCGGCCGCAGCCTGTACCGCAACGCCTCGTTCAGCGAGTCGGCGGCCGAGATCGCCGCGGGCCGGCCGTTCGCCGTCCGGTTCGGCTGGCGCAGCGGGGGCGGCCACATGAACGTCATCTACGGCTACGACAGCGCCACCAACATGATCGCGGTCGGCGACCCCTGGCAGACCACCCAGACGTACACCTGGTGGGACTACTCCACCTACGTGAACAACAACTCGTTCCAATGGACCCACTCCCGGGTCGGCATCCAGGGCTGACGAGAGGACCCGACCATGCACACCATGCACACCATGCGGCGCATCCGGCGCACAGCGGTCCGGGCTGCCGTCCTGGCCACCACCGCACTGGCCGCCACCCTGTGCGGAAACGTTTCCGCACAGGGTGCGGACGGCGACGGGATCGCCGGCTACCAGTCCGCCCAACAGACCCTCCGCAGCGACCAGGTCCGGGACACCGTCTCCCGCTTCCTGGTGCAGACCCGCCAGCCCGGCGGTCCCGCCGCAGCGGACGGCGGCAGCCAGGGCGGCCCCGCCAACGCGCCCGCCGCTCCCGCCGCGCCGCCCCGGTTCGACCTCAAGGACCCGGTGCCGATGTTCGAGATCAGCCCCGAGTTCGTGGCCGGCAAGAGCCAGAACAGCCCGCAGACCGCGCTGCGGCTCTCGTACCTGGCCTCCCGGGTGAACGCCTCCGACGGCCGTCCGGCCTCCGTCCTGCTCGCGCCGCAGGGGAACCCCTCCCCGACGGGCAGCGCCCCGCAGAACCCCGGCGCCGAGGGCTGGCAGCTGGCCGGCATCCGGGACGGGGACAAGGACCTCAGCCTGGCCGAACGCGGCACCCCGCAGGCCCGCGTCTTCACCGAGCCGCAGATCCACGCCTGGTACCGGCTCACCGCCGAGGGCACGGTCGAACCGCTCAACGAGGAGGCGAACACCGGCCTCGGCGGCAAGCGCTCCCTCCCCCTCGCCGCCTACCAGAAGCTGGTGGCCGCCCGGTACGGCGACAAGCTGCCCGGCTCCGAGTACGACCGCAAGGGTCTGGCCGGCGGCTACGCCGACCTCACGCAGGACCAGCCGGCCCGGGCCACGGCGGCCGCGGCCGCCGTGCCCGAGCGGCTGGCCGACGAAGCGTCCTGGCAACCCGTCGCCGTCACCGGGGCCGCCGCCCTGGCGGCGGTCGGCGGTGCCGCGGTGTACGCCCGGCGCCGGCGGAGGCTCTCCCCGCGCTGACCCTCCCGCACGCCGGAACGGCGCCCGTCCACCGCAGTGGACGGGCGCCGCCGCCGTACTGCCGTCCGGCCTCAGCGCCAGGTCTGGTACGGACTCTTCTGGCTGTGGGTTCCGCACGCGAAGGTGCGCAGGTGATGGGCCGGGCTGTCGTCCAGGCACAGGCCGGTCTGCTGGTTCCTCAGCTCGACCGCCCCGTCCGGGTAACGGTGGACGAACCAGCTCTGGTCCTTGGCCTTGTCGCACGGATACGGCGTGACCTGGCCCGCCGGACCGCCGGTCAGGCACCTGCCCGTCTTGATGTTCCGCAGTTCACGTGTGCCGTCGGCCCACCGGTGGACGTTCCACTTCTGGTGGTCGTTGCCCAGGCAGGTGTACGTGCGGACCCCGTGCTCGCTGTCGTCCAGGCAGGCGGAGGTCGCGTCGTTGCGCAGGGTCTGGACGGTGTCCGCCGCGGCCGTGGGAACCGCGCCGGCCTCCGTGGTGAACGTGGCCGTGGCCAACCCGGCGGCGAGCAGCGCGCACGCGAGGGCGGCGGCGGCCCGGAGCCTCTTCGCGGTCGTCGGAACGGTGTTCATGGCTCTCCTCGGTGAGGGGGGTGGGTGAGGTGGATGTGGTGGCTGGGGAGGCGGCGCGGGGCGGCGGAGGACGCCCGCCCCGCGCGAAGGGGAGGCGGGCGGATCAGCCCACGATGTTGACGGGCCGGTAGGCGTGGTAACCGTCACGGCCGTTGACCCCGTAGGAGTGCTGCTTCCAGCGGGTGCCGGCCCCACCTGCCTGCTCGTAGGACTTGTAGACGGTGTGGGCGCTGTTGGCCCAGCCGTCGAAGATCACGACGTGGCGGCGGTCGGCGTTGTTGCTGTTGGCCTTGATGACCAGGTCGCCGGGGGCGAGGTCCTTCATCGCGATCCGGCGGGTGAACCCGTCGTTCTTCAGGGAGACGGTGTTGGGGCCGGGCTTCGGCAGACCGAGGGCCATGGAGACGTAGCCGGAGCAGTCCTGACGGTATCCGTCCTTCCACCGCTTGGTCTGGCTGTAGGGAACGGGGCGCCCGTTGTTGGCGGTCAGCCAGGTCTTCGCCCGCGCCAGCACCTGTGCACGGGTGACCCGGGGAGCCGCCTGGGCCGCCCGGGCCGCCTCGTCCTGACCGGCGTGAGGCGCGAGGGCGCGGCCGGCGTCGTCTGCCGTCGCCCGGGCAGCGGCGGCCGCGGAGGCCTGGGGAGCCGCGGGTGCGGACTGCGCGGTCAGCGCGAGGGATCCGGCGCACAGCATCGCCGTCAACGTCGCGGTGACCCAACGCCGGGTGGTCTTCTTGAACATGCGGAATCTCCTGCTTCTCGTGTTGCGTCTGTTGCTCACGTTGCTTGTGTGACTGGTGTTGCCTGTTTGCTCGCGTGCGCCGTTCACGGCGGACGGAGGGAGATGGACGGTCCGCGCGATCAGGGCACGGCCGTCGAGGGGCCCGGCCCCGTACGGGACGGTGACGATTGCTCGGCACCGGCTGCGGGGCGGGACGAGAAGGAGTCTGCGGGGGTCGGGACGGCCGCTGCAACGCTGTCCCGTTTGCTTCGGCGATGTCGGGATCCCTAAGGTGCTGACCTGCTGGGACACGACCATCCCGGGACACGGGGCGGCCTTCCGGGGCATCGGTGTACGGCCGCCGGAAGGGGGCGGGCATGACGGGCCTGGGTGGGCAGCAGCCCAGCGCGGGGCAGCAGTTGGGGAATGCGCTACGGGCTCTGCAGCGGCGGTCCGGCCGTACGCTGCGATCGCTGGAATCCGAGGTGTTGATCAGTGACTCGTCGCTCTCCCGCTATCTGCGGGGCAGCACGGTCCCGCCCTGGACGACCGTCCGCGACCTGTGCCGGGCCCTGGGTGCCGACCCTGCGGAGTACCGGGCGCTGTGGGAGGCGGCGGACCGGTGCCAGCCGAAGCCGCCCACAGACGCGGTCGGCCCGGTCCCGGTGGCGGACACCCGGTGGCGCAGGTGGCGGCGTGCGGCCGGGGCGTGGGCGCAGCGCCGCTGGGCGTGGGCCGTGGCCGGTGCGTGCGCCGGGCTGCTGTGCGGCGGCGCGCTGGCGTCGTTCGTCCTGTGGCCCTCGGGAGCGGCCCCGGCGCGCGGGGCAGCCGCTCCTCAGGAGTCCGCGCGAGCGGCGACCGCGGCCGGGCCCGGCGGAGCACGGCTCGTCGAGCACAGCCGCATCTTCGTCAACCGCGTCACGGGCGACTGTCTGGACCACAGCCTCGACAACGGGCTTCGCTCGTTCACGCCCAACGGGCTGAGCTACCAGCGGTGGACGGTCCACCCGAATCCCGACGGCACCAGCGAGCTGCGCAACCACGCCACGGGCGCCTGCCTGGACAGCGGCGCCTCCGGGCTGCGGGGTGCGTCGTGCAGCAAGGCCGCCTCCCAGAAGTGGGCGGTGACGGCCTTGGCCGATGCATCGGTCGAGATCAAGAACCGGGCCGCCGGAACCTGTCTGGAGGACGGCGAACAGGGGCTGCGGGCCGTGCCCTGCGACGGCTCCGACCGCCAGAAGTGGGGCTGAGGCGTCAGACGCGCGGTGTGCCGTCCGCGAAGTCGAGACCGGTCGCGTACAGCAGGCGCCGCCCGGAGCCGTCGGGGCTCCAGCCGTGGAAGAGGATCCGGTCCCTGCCGTCCGGGCCGGTGACGACGTCCTGTCCGCCGGGCCCGCGGACCGCGCCCCCGAGGGATTCGGTGGACAGGAGCGGTTCCGGTGCCTTGGTGTAGGGGCCCGTCAGGCGGTCGGCCACGGCGTATCCCGTCTTGTACCGGTGGTCGGCGTAGGAGTCGGCCGAGTAGAAGAGGACGTAGCGGCCGTCGCGCCGCACCAGTGTCGGGGCCTCGACCAGCTGCCCCTCCCAGGCGAGGTCCTGACCGATCAGGGGGACGGGCCCGCCCGTCGTCCGGGTGCCGTCCCAGGAGACGGGCTGCAGGTGGATCCGGGTGGCGAGCCCGCAGCAGTTGCCGTCGTTCTTCCACAGCAGGTAGCGGCGGCCGTCCTCGGTGAAGCTCGCGGCGTCGATGGCGCCGCCCTGCTCGGCCGGACAGACCAGCGGCTCCCGGCCGGCGGGCACGAAGGGACCGTCCGGGGAGGGGGAAAGAGCCGCGCCGATGCACTGCTTGCCGCTCGCGCGGTCACGGGCGGTGTAGTGCATCGTGAACCCACGGCCGTTCGCGAAGACCTCCGGCGCCCACACGAGCGAGCGCGTCGGCTCCGCCCAGTCCCCGAGGCGGGGCAGGGGGTCGGTGTCGGCCGGCGACCAGTGGACCAGGTCCGTGGACGTGGCGTGCTGGATGTGGGCGGCCTCGCTGTTGGTGGCGTACGCGTGGTACGTACGGCCCGCCTTCACGACGTCCGGATCCGGGAAGTTCCGGTCGAACACGAGGGCGGGCGCGGCAGCGAGGGCGGGCGCCGTGGCAAGGGCGGGCGCCGTGGCGAGGAGGCCCGTGACGAGTACACCTGCGGCTGTGGCGGCGACCGACCGCCCGAACCGGCTCAGGACCGTGGGGAACACCTGTCGTCTCCTTGGGTACGAGGAGTTGTGCGCGGGAAGGCTGCGCCTTCCCCGTCGACCGACTAACGTCCGCGGACGCCGGCGGGGTGCTGCCCCGGCCGAGGCGGGTGCGCGGCGTGCGGCGCCGGGGTGCTGCCGGGGGTTACGGGTGCCCCGGGCCGGATGCCGTGAGGGTGGCCAGCAGGTCACGGGCGAGGCGGAGGTTCCGGTGGTCGCGTTCCAGCAGCGGTTCGGCTTCGTCGAGGATCCGGAGCAGCAGGGCGCGGGCCTCGTCGGGCCGGCCCGCGGCGCTCCGGGCGCGGGCCCACTCCACCCGGGCGTACAGGGTGTGCGGGTGGTCGGGGCCCATGACCCGGGTACGGTCGGCCGCCAGCGACGCCCAGGCCGCCTCGGCCTCGGCGGTCCGGCCGGCCCGGGCGACGAGGGCGGCCCGGCTGCTGCGCACGGCGAGGGTGTGCGGGTCGTCGGGGCCGAGGCAGCGTTCGACGTCCACCAGCAGCTCTGCCAACTGCCGTTCGGACCGGGCGGTTTCGCGCGCGCCGTACCAGATCAGACCGCGCCGGACAGCCAGTACCTGGGGGTGTTCCGGGCCCTGCACCGGCAGCCGGTCGGCGAGGAGGCGGCCCAGCTGCCTGACGGCCTCGGCGCGGTCGCCCGACTCTCCGGTGAAATGGGCGAGTTGGTGGCGGGCGGCGAAGGCGTCGGAGTGACCGGGGCCGAGGACCGCCGCCGTGTCGGCGGCCAAGGTGGCGAACAGGGCCGCCGCGGCCCGCGGGTTGCCCGCCTCGCCGGTGAAGAAGGCCTGCTGGTGGCGGGCGGCCAGGGTGTCGGGGTGACGGGGCCCGAGTCCGCGCTCCCGCCGGCGGGTGATACCGGCGAGCTCCGCGGCCGCCCGGCGGGGCCGCCCCGCGTCCCCGATGGTGAGGGCGAGCAGGAAGTCGGCGCCGGGCACCCCGCCCCGCCGGGCCCGGGACAGTGCCTCCGCAGCCCGGTGCGGCCGTCCCTCCTGGTGGGCCAGCAGCCCCAGGTCGTACGCCTCCGCGGGCGTGGCCCGGGTGACCAGGGCGCGCCACAGGTGGTCGGGCACCGGGGCCAGGCCGGGTGTGCCCAGCAGGTGGTCGAGGGCCGTGTACCCCTGGGTGTGGTGGCCGGCCAGCAGTCCGCCGGTGGCGTGCACGGCCGTGCGGGCCCAGTCCATCGCCTCGGCGAAGGGCTCCGGCTGCAGGTCACCGCCGCCGCGCCCGGCCAGGTAGGGCAGGTGCAGCTCGTGCAGCCGTGCACGGCTCACCGGCTGGTGCAGCCCGGCCCGCCGGCAGTCCACGGCGGCGGCCACCACCGCCGCGCCGCGCGGATGGGTGCCGGGCGACCACGCGTTCTGCCAGGCGGAGAGCAACTCCGGCCCGCCTGCCAGCAGTTCCGCGAGGCCGAAACGCTCCCCCGCCCGTAACGCCGCACTGATCCGCGGGTCCTGCCGGTGGGCCGCGGCCCGCCGGAGCTCCTCCTGCGACCAGTGCCGGGCGAGCCGGACCACCTCCGCCCGCTCCAGTACGTCCCGCTGGGTGCGCCAGGCATCCCGGTCGGAGCCCGTCAGCCGGCTCTTCTCGCGGGCGTCGAAGCGCCGGTACTCCTCGGTGCGCAGGGTGGCCAGCACCACGCGCCGGCCCGGCGGGGCGGCGCAGAGTCCGGCCCGCATCGCCGCGGTCAGGCCCCCGGCACCGAGGAACACCTCCAGGTCGTCCAGCCACAGGACGGCTCTGCGCCGGCGCGCGGCCGTTCGCAGCGCCTGCGGCAGTGCCGCCCGGCTCAAGGGCCGGACGAAGGCGTGCCGGGGGAAGAGCGAGCGGGCCACCTCGTGCGCCAGCCGGGACTTCCCGGCCGTGGACTCCCCCACGAGCAGGACGAATCCCGCCCGGCGGAGGGCCTCGCGCAGCTGCGGTTCCGCATCGCGGCGGATGTAGGCGGGGGGCGCGGCCGGGGTCCGGCTCCCGTCAGCGGGATGCCCCTCGGCGGGGTGCCCCTCGGCGGGGTGCCCCTCGGCGGGACGTCCGTGCGCGGGGTGGGCTCCGGCCAGTTCGGGGCGGTCCACCCGGCGCAGCGGGGGGATCCGCCCGGCAGGGGTGCGCAGCAGGCCGTCCGGCCCGGCTGTGGCCGCCGCGCCGAGGCCCACCGCCCCGGGGCGGGCGGGCCGGCCGCCTGCGCGGCCGCTCCCGTTCCTCCGTACGAGCAACACCGGCACGCCCCCAGCCGCTCGGCCGACCCCGTGGTGGACCCCCATTCTCGCCCCGGGCGCCCGTTCGGGACCCCGGTCGGTGGGCCGGCACCGGGCGGCTGCGGATTCCGTGACATACGTCACGCCGGCCGGACCGAAAGCGGAATCTCCAGGCCCACATCAACCCACCGACATTTCAAGATTTGTCCGTTTTGGAATCGACATTCCCCTCTCAGGTGGAAACGGAATCCCCCGCCCTCATACTCAAGTCCGCGTTTTGCCTGTTCCGGCGGCTTCTGGCCGACCATCAGGCCCTTCCCGCACGTGCCGCACCGCGGCGATACATGATCCTCGACTCGTTTCAAGCCGCTCCCCGAATCTCCTAATCGCATTAGTAGCCATAACTTGCCAGGCCGTTGCCGGGCTTTTAAGAATGGCGACTCCTCCGGCGCCTCGCGGTTCGGGCGCCGGAAGCTTCGCGATCACCAAATGAGGTCACGCATGCAGAAGCACCGGAAGAAGAAAAAGCACTACAGGAAAATAGCGATCGCCGTCGGGGCCCTGGCGATCGTGGGCGCGCCCACGGCCGCCATGGCCTGCCTGGGCGGGCCGGACGCCGACCGGACGCAGCTCGCCGGCCGGCACGAGATGCGCCCCTGGCACAGCGCCCCCACCCTCGCGTCGAGCGCCCCGGCCCCCGAGGCACCCGCGGCCCTCCCGACCTTCCCGGCCGAGAGCAGCCCCGAGGCCACCGAGAGCACCCCGGAAGCACCCGCGAAGCCGGTCGTCCCGGCCCCCCGACCCCCGCAGCAGCAGGAGCAGCAGCCGACGCGGCAGCCGGTCGCGAGCGAGAAGCCGCAGGTCCAGGCACCGACGGCGGCGAAGCCGGCCGCCGCCCCGGCGTCCGGCGTCACGGCTCAGATCCTCGCCCTCGTCAACCAGGAGCGCGCCGCCGTCGGTTGCCCGGCGCTCACCCTCAACGCGAAGCTGACAGCGGCCGCCCAGAGCCACAGCCAGGACATGGCCGCGCACGCCAACATGTCCCACACGGGCTCCGACGGCTCCGACCCGGGCCAGCGCATCACCCGCGCCGGATACACCTGGAGCACGTACGGCGAGAACGTCGCGTACGGCTACAGCACTCCCGCAGCGGTCATGGAGGGCTGGATGAACAGCCCCGGCCACAAGCGGAACATTCTCGATTGCTCCTTCAAGGAGATCGGAATCGGTTATGCGCAGCCGAACCATTACTGGACGCAGGATTTCGGTGCGGCACGCTGACGCGCCGCGATAAGGGGCGTACAGCATGGGTGTGGGGGGGGGGGGGGGGGGGCGCGCCCCCCCCCCCCCCCCGGGCGCGCCGGCGC
>NZ_JBHXTC010000001.1:34825-140851 GCF_042677605.1 Streptomyces sp. NPDC127106
CCCGCCACACATTCCCGGACGCCGTTGTGGGGCGGCCCCCGGCGCCCCCCGGGGGGGGGGGGCCCCGCGGCGGGGGGGGGGGGGGGGCGGCCCCCCCCCCCCCCCCACACCCATATGCGCAGCGGCTGCGAGCGGTTCACCGTCACCAGCACATGAGGGCCGCCTTGCCCGGGCCCCAGGTGGAATACAGCCGGGCGCGGACCACGTAGGTGCGCCCCTGGAAGAGACGTACCTTCAGGCGGCCGTTGCGGTCGCTTCCGCTGTCGTCCGTTCCCGTGTGGTAGCGCAGTTCGCCGTTGACGTCCTCGAACAGGACCATCACGAAGTCGTGGCTGCCGAACGTGCCGATCTCGTACGTCCGCGTCTCCGCGGGCGCGAGCGTGAAGTCGGCCTGCTCCCCCGGTGAGAGGCCCAGCTCGACCGACTGCAGGGGGTGGAGCTCCGGCGGCTTCGCGTCGATGGCCGGGTACCACTGGCGGACGTACTTCTTGTCCTGCTCGGAGATCCGCACGGGCCCCGGAATTCCGCCCCGGTACTGCTCCGGGCGGACGATCAGGCCCGCCGGGAACGGGTATTCCATGACGGAGAGCGGGTCCCACGTCGAACCCTCGACCTCGTTCGCGGACAGTTTGCGCAGGATGTTGTGGAAGGTCTTGTCCCGTGACCAGAAGTTGGGCGGGCCGCCCAGCGAGGCGTAGACCTTCTCCTCGTCCCATTCGATGCCGGCGAACGGGTTCTGGTGCTCGTGGGCGAAGCCGAGGGTGTGCCCGATCTCGTGCCGCGCGGTCGCCTTGCCGTGCGGCGTGTCGGTCAGGCTCCAGCCGAACCTCATCGTGGGCTGCGGCGGCGGGATGGCCAGGACGTCCCGGCCGACGTACGACCACGAGCCGTCGCCCCTGCGGAGGCTGATGCGGACCTCGGCCTCGGAGAACCGCGTCACCTCGCGGAACTCCAGCCCGATGCCCGCGTCCTTCCACTCCTTGAAGGCGCTCCGGATCTCGTCGAGCTGGTTCGCATCGAGGGCGACGCCGGGCTCGTTGAGGAAGCAGTAGTGCAGAACGGTGCCGTTCACCCACTTGGCCCGGCCGACCACGATGGCACGCAGCCTGTCGGGGCCGAGGTCGGGGGGCAGAACGGGTTCGATGCGCGGAGGTTGTGAGCAGTACGGCGGGACGTCCGCGACGGACGCCTCGGCGAGGTTCTCTGCCATGACCGTTCACTCCTCGGTGATGTGCGGTGTGAGGTTCCGGTCGGCGTTGTCGAGGGGTGTTCAGATGGTGCGGGTCAGCCGGCACGGGGGAGGCTGTCCGCAACGGAGAGCGGACAGCAACCCACCTGGCTGCCTCAGATTTGAGGCTACTCCTCGACATGGGCAATCTCAATCAAAGGCGTTCACGGGCGCATGGTTGCACTTTCAAGGGGAAACGCGTCGAACGGTTCAAGCGCACACCACTGCCGCCGCTCCCTGCGGAGGGCCCCCGCACACACGACGACTGCGCTCCTTGACCTGAAGTGCGGTTGGGTTTCTAGCGTTTACTCCGACGGATCATCTGATGACGACAGGAGATGCTCGTGATGCTCGTGACGGGAGCCACCGGAAACATCGGCCGTGCCCTGGTGGACGAACTTCGTTCCCACGGTGCCGGGCCGGTCAGGGCGCTCACGCGTGATGCGGCCCGGGCTTCGTTCCCGGAGGGCGTCGAGGCGGTACGGGGCGACCTGGCCGACGCGGCCTCGGTGAGGCCCGCGCTGGAGGGCGTGCGCTCGCTGTTCCTCATACCGGGCCTCGGCGGCCCGGATTCGGACGCCGCAGTCCTCCACTCCGCCCGCGAGGCCGGTGTGGAGCACGTGGTGCTGGTGTCGTCCATCACCGTGCAGACCCATCCGCACCTGGGCCCCGCCGCTCAGCACGCGGCCGGCGAACGGCTGCTCCAGGACAGCGGGATGGCCTGGACCGTCCTGCGCCCCACGCAGTTCGCCTCCAACGCCCTGTGGTGGGCGCCGTCGATCCGCGACCGGCACCCGGTCCGGGTGGCCTACCCGGACGTCGGGCTGCCCACCATCCACCCCGCGGACATCGCATCGGTGGCGCGGGCGGCGTTGACCGACGCCCGCCACCGGGGCCGGACGTACGCCCTGACCGGCCCGGAGCGGGTGACGGCGCGGCAGCAGGTGGCCGCCGTCTCGGCCGTGCTGGGGCGGGAGGTGGCCGTGACCGGGATCGGCCGGGAGGAGGCCCGCCGTGAGATGGCCGCGTTCCTGGGGGACGAGGTCGCGGACGCGGTCCTCGACGTGACGGGCGGCGACGTCAACGAGGAGCTGCTGAGGGTCCGCGACACCGTCGCGCGGGTCACCGGTTCCCCGGCGAGGCCGTTCCACCGGTGGGTCGCGGAGAACGCCGCCGCCTTCCGCTGAGCCCGGGCCCGCGGCGCCCGCCGGCGCCCGCCCCGCCCCCTCAGCCGTCCCAGGACCAGTCGGCGACCTCGGGCAGGTCCGTGCCGTGCTCGCGGATCCAGTCGTGGTGGCGCTGCCGGATCTCCTCCATGCGCTGGCGTACCGCCGCGGCGCGCACCGCGAGGCCGGGGACCCGGTCGACGACGTCCATGACCAGGCGGTAGCGGTCCAGGTCGTTGCGGACGACCATGTCGAACGGCGTGGTCGTCGTGCCGATCTCCTGGTAGCCGCGCACGTGCAGGTTGCGGTGGCCGGTGCGCCGGTAGGCCAGCCGGTGCACGAGCCACGGGTAGCCGTGGTAGGCGAAGATCACCGGCCGCTGCGTGGTGAAGAGCCCGTCGTACTCGGCGTCGCCCATACCGTGCGGGTGCTCCCCGGCGGGCAGGAGACGGGCGATGTCCACGACGTTGACCACGCGTACGGCCAGGTCGGGCAGGTGCCTGCGCAGCAGTTGGGCCGCGGCCATCACCTCCTGGGTGGGGACGTCCCCGGCACAGGCGAGCACCACGTCCGGCTCCCGGGAGCCGTCCTCGGTGCCGGCCCACTCCCAGATGCCGGCGCCCCGCGCGCAGTGGGCCTTGGCCTGGTCCATCGACAGCCAGTCGAAGCAGGGCTGCTTGCCCGCGACGACCACGTTGACGTAGTCACGGCTGCGCAGCACGTGGTCGGCGACGGACAGCAGGGTGTTGGCGTCCGGCGGCAGGTAGACGCGGACCGCTTCGGGGCTCTTGTTGAGGACGTGGTCGACGAAGCCGGGGTCCTGGTGGGAGAAGCCGTTGTGGTCCTGCCGCCACACGTGCGAGGTGAGCAGGTAGTTGAGCGAGGAGATCGGGGCGCGCCAGGGCAGCCGGCGGCTGGTGCGCAGCCACTTGACGTGCTGGTTGACCATCGAGTCGACGATGTGGACGAAGGCCTCGTAGCAGGAGAACAGTCCGTGCCGGCCGGTGAGCAGGTAGCCCTCCAGCCAGCCCTGGCAGGTGTGCTCGGACAGGATCTCCATCACCCGGCCGTGCCGTTCCAGGTGTTCGTCCACGTCGAGGACCTCGGCCTGCCAGGCCTTGCCGCTGGCCGCGTAGACGGCCTGGAGGCGGTTGGAGGCGGTCTCGTCGGGGCCCACGAGGCGGAAGTCGCGCCGGTCGGCGGTGGCCCGCATCACGTCCTGGAGCATGTCCCCGAGGACACGGGTGGGTTCGTGCTGCGTCGCGCCGGGCTTGTCGACCGCCACGGCGTGGCGCTCCAGCGGCGGCAGGGGCAGCTCGCGCAGCAGGAGTCCGCCGTTGGCGTGCGGGGTCGCGCCGAGCCGGCGCGTGCCCTGCGGGATCCCGGCCAGTACCTCGGGGAGCGGGGCGCCGTTCGCGTCGAACAGCTCCTCGGGCCGGTAGGAGCGCATCCACTCCTCCAGCTGCCGCAGGTGCTCCGGGTTGTCCCGTACGGCGGCCAGCGGGACCTGGTGGGCGCGCCAGGTGCCCTCCACGGGCAGGCCGTCCACCTCGGCGGGGCCGGTCCAGCCCTTCGGTGTGCGCAGCACGATCACGGGCCAACGGGGCCGGTCGGTGCTGCCCCCGGTGCGGGCGGCCTCCTGCGCGGCGGCGATGCGGTCCAGGGCCGTGTCCACGGCGCGTGCCATCGCACGGTGTACGGCGGCGGGTTCGTCGCCGGTCACGTGGATCGGGTCGTGGCCGTAGCCGTGCATGAGGGCGTCGAGTTCGGCGCGGGGCAGCCGGGACAGCACCGTCGGATTGGCGATCTTGTAGCCGTTGAGGTGCAGGATCGGCAGGACGGCCCCGTCGTGGACCGGGTCGAGGAACTTGTTGGAGTGCCAGGCGGCGGCCAAGGGGCCGGTTTCCGCCTCGCCGTCGCCGATCACACAGGCGACCAGCAGGTCCGGGTTGTCGAGGGCGGCGCCGTAGGCGTGGGAGAGCGCGTAGCCGAGTTCGCCGCCCTCGTGGATGGAGCCCGGGGTCTCCGGGGCGACGTGGCTCGGCACGCCGCCGGGGAAGGAGAACTGCCTGAAGAGCCGCGCCATACCGGCCGCGTCCCGCGTGACGTCCGGGTAGACCTCGGTGTACGAGCCCTCCAGCCAGGAGTTGGCGAGGACGGCCGGACCGCCGTGGCCGGGGCCCCAGACGCACAGGGCGTTCAGGTCACGGGCCTTGATGACCCGGTTGAGGTGGGTGTGGACCAGGTTGAGTCCGGGCGAGGTGCCCCAGTGGCCGAGCAGGCGCGGTTTGATGTGCTCAGGGCGCAGCGGCTCGGTCAGCAGGGGGTTGGCCATGAGGTAGATCTGACCGACGGCGAGGTAGTTCGCCGCGCGCCAGTGGGCGTTCAGGGCGGCGAGCTCTTCTTCGGTGGGCTCGGCGGTCTCCGGCTGCGTGTCGGCGGACATCACGACTCCTCACGGTGTCGGGGCGGCGGCGGTGACGGTGGCGGTCGGCGGTGACGGCCCACGGTGTCGGTCGGCGGTGGCCGTCGTGCCGTCCTGCTGTGGACCGACTACCACCTTGTGCGGCCGGCGGCGTGCCCGACAGGGCCGTTCGGGCCACACCACCGGACGGAGTGGACCCGCACGGCCGTGCACGCCACCCGTGCTCCGCCGGTCGCCGGCGGCAGCGACGGTGGTGGTGCAGCGGCGGCGGCGGCAGCAGCAGCAGCAGCAGCAGCGAACGACAGAAGGCCCCGGTCTCCACGAGGAGACCGGGGCCTTGATCGAGCGCTGGGCAGGCCTTGCACCTGCATCCCCCCACAGGAAGTGGGGTGCCTTTCCTTGGACCACCAACGCCAGTCCCACCACCGCGTCGTGCGGCGGCGAGCTCGAGATCGATCATAGCGCACCCCGGACCTGCCCGGACACCGCCGGTGGCTGCTCCTGCGGATCGGGCGTCCGCGACCAACAATGGGACTACGCCCCGTCCGCAGCGACGGCCGTCGGGGCCGAGGCCTGGCGAGAGGAGCCGCTTTGAACCGCCGGATCGCTTCCGCCCTCAGCATTGCCGCGCTCGCCGCCGGAGCCCTGGGCGTCACGGCGCCGTCGGCGAGTGCGGCGCCCGGAGGATGCGCGTACACATCGTCGCCCCATCGGCCGACCCTGACGCACGGCAGCACGGGAGCGGCGGTGAAGCAGGCGCAGTGCCTGTCGAACATCTGGGGCGGAGTCCCCAAGCTGGCCGTCGACGGTGTTTTCGACCGCCGCACCCAGGCCAAGATGAAGTGGATCCAGGGCTGTCACGGCCTCGCCAGGCAGGGCACCGTCGGCCCGAAGACCTGGGCCGTCCTCTACGACCCCGTTCCGGACTGCTACGACCCTTACCCCGGGTAGCGCCCGGGCCCCGCGGCACCTTTCGGACCAGCCAGTTCCGTTTTCCGGCAAGGCGTTAAGCGCCATTCACAAGTTGAACTTCCCCCTGAACCGCCGATCGATGAAATGCGGGAATCGGACCGAATTGCACGAATCGGTTGCCGATGGCAACGTTGCCATCTCGTTAATAATTCACTTCTTGACGGTGGCCGTTACGCACAGTTGACTGCCTCTACCTCGGCCGCAACGACACGGCCCTGTCATGGAGGTTTATATCGTGAACGCGCATCTGGGCCGTGCCGCCGTTGCCGTCGCCGCTTCTGCAATGGCCGTCTCGCTCACCGCCTGCGGCAGTGCGGAAGACGGTGACGGAAGACCGGGGGACTCCGCCAAGGGCGACGAGATCAAGGTCGGCCTCCTGCTGCCGGAGAACCAGACCGCGCGTTACGAGAAGTTCGACAAGCCGCTGATCGAGAAGGAGGTCGCCAAGTTCACGCGCGGCAAGGGCAAAGTGATCTATGCCAATGCCAAGCAGGACGCGGCCACCCAGAGTTCTCAGGTCGACACCATGATCACCAATAAGGTGGACGTCCTGATCATCGACGCGGTGGATTCCAAGGCCATCGCGGGCGCCGTGAAGAGGGCCAAGGACGCCGGTATCCCGGTCGTCGCCTACGACCGTCTCGCCGAGGGCCCGATCGACGCCTACACCTCCTTCGACAACGAGGACGTCGGCCGGATCCAGGGCAAGGCGCTGCTCGAGGCACTCGGCGACAAGGCCAGGGACGGCCAGATCGTCATGATGAACGGTTCGGTCACCGACCCGAACGCCAAGCAGTTCAAGTCCGGCGCGCACTCCGTCCTCGACGGCAAGGTGAGCATCGGCCGCGAGTACGACACCATCGAGTGGAAGCCGGAGAACGCCAACGCCAACATGGCCGCCGCCCTCACGGCGCTCGGCAAGGGCCGGATCGTCGGCGTCTACTCCGCCAACGACGGAATGGCGGGCGGCATCATCACCGCCCTCAAGGCGGCCGGGGTCACCAACCTGCCCCCGGTCACCGGCCAGGACGCCGAGCTGGCCGGCGTGCAGCGGGTCGTTGCGGGCGACCAGCACATGACCGTCTACAAGCGCTACGCCCCCGAGGCCGCGGCCGCCGCGGAGATGGCCGTCGCCCTGGCCAAGGGCGAGCGGATCGACGACATCATCAACCAGAAGGTCGACAGCCCCACCACCAAGGGCGTGCCCGCGGTGCTCGTCCCGGGCATCGCGCTCACCAGGGACAACGTCAAGTCCACCGTGGTCGACGACGGGGTGTACACGGTGGCCGAGATCTGCACCGACAGGTACAGGGCCGCCTGCGAGGAGATCGGCCTGAAGCTGTAGGCAGGTCCCGCGGGGTTCCGCGCGCGCAGGGTGGCGCGGCCGTCAGCCCTGGTCCGAAGTCCAGGGTGACGCCGCTTCCGGCGGGACGCGCTGGTGGCGGAGCCGGGCGTCACGCCGGATCCGGACAACCGCCGGGCCCCGGCCGCGTTCGGGGCGTTCCGGGGGCTTGTCCGGGGGACGGCTGGGCAGCATGTCCATCGCCCTCCCGGCCCGTTGGAAGGAATCCCGAGCGATGCGTTCTGCTGCCCCAGGCGAACCACGCGGAACCGCTGCCCTGCTGGTCGACTCACGCGGCCGGTACCTGCTGCACCTCCGTGACGCGAACAAGCCGCACATCTGCCATCCCGGCACCTGGTCCCTCCCCGGCGGCGGCCGCGAGGCGGGCGAAGCCTGCCGGGACGCGGTGGAGCGCGAACTTCTGGAGGAGACCGGCCTCGTGCTGCCGCTGGAGCCGTTCGCGGTGGTCGATGCCCACGGCCCCGAGGGGGCCGAGGGCCGTATCGAGGTCTACCTCGGCCACTGGGACGGCGACGCCGACGCACTCCCCCTCACCGAAGGGATCATGTTCCGGCATTTCGACGCCGACCGGATCCCCCACCTGACCATGTGCCCGTGGGCGCAGCAGGTCATCGACCTGCACCAGAGGGCCGAGTCACGGCTACCGGCGGTGGCGAGGACCGACGACCGGACCGGTGGCGGCCGCGGTCGTGGTGGGGCTGGGCGAGCGCGGCCGAACATCATCGGTGTCAACCTCTACCTGGAGCGCAAGGGCACGGTGTTGCTCGGACTGCGGCACCCGGACACCGCGTACCCGGGTGCCGCGCACCACTTCCTCGCCGGACACTGCGAGCAGGAGTCCGCGGTGAGGTGCCTGGTCAGGGAGGCGGAGGAGGAAGTCGCTCTCGTGATCGACCCGGCGGACGTCGAACTGGCCCATGTCGTGCACGTGGTGGACCACCCGGGCGGACAGCCGCGGATGCAGCTCGTCTTCCGCGCCCGCCGGTGGCGGGGAGAGCCCGAGGTGCGCGAGCCGGACCGCTGCGCGTCCTGGGGCTGGTGGCCCGCCGACGCACTCCCGGAGCCGATCGTCCCGTACGCCCGGACCGCGATCGAGGGGATCCGTGCGGGCCGCTCGTACAGCGAGCTCGGTTGGGGCCGAGCATCATCGTGATTCCGTAGGACCGGTACGGGGGGTGCCGTGCCCCGGCGGGAGCGCTGCGCGCTGCCCGTCGACGTCCACCTGACACGAACGGAACACTCATGCGAACACGACCACGGGAACGGAGTGCACCGGCATGAAGTCCAGCCCGACCGCGCAGGACTGGGACGACCACTACGACTCCGGACGTGGCTTCCGGCCGCTGAGCGGAACCGAGAAGGACATCCTCCGCGAACGGCTCCTCCCTCGGCGGCCCCGGCCGGACGGCGCACGGGGCGCGCGGGCCCTGGACGTCGCGTGCGGAACCGGTGAGCTGGCCCGCTTCCTGGCCTCGGCCGGATACCGGGTCGACGCGGTCGACTTCGCCGCGGCCGCGATCCGGCGGGCGCGTGACGCGTCGCCGCCGGGCATCGCCTACCACTGCCTCGACGTGGTGAACGGCGACCTCGCGGCGCTGGCCGAGCCCGGTGGCCCCGCCCCCCGCCACGGCCCGGACTCCGGCCCCGGGCCCGGGTTCGACGTGATCACTGTGCGGCGGGCGCTGGCCCATCTGCCCGACCGCACCCGGGTCACCGCCGCCCTCGGCCGGCTGCTGCGGCCGGACGGCACGCTGTGCGTGATCACCCCGCACGCCGACCGGCAGCCCGCCCGGCTGCGCGGGATCTGCCTGGACGACGCCGAGATCGGCATGCTCACCGACGGGTGGGAGCACGCCGAGCGGACCGAGGCCGACGGCTCCACCGTGCTGCTGCTGCGCGGCCCCGGGGCCCGGACGGTCGGCTACCGGGAGAAGCTGCCGCCCGGGCCGGCGGCGCTGGCCGGGGTGGCGGTGGTGGTCACCAATGCCCACGGGCAGGTCCTGCTCGGCTGGAACCCGGCCCGCGGGGTGTGGGAGCTGCCCGCCGGAAAGGTCGAGCCCGGTGAGGCGTTCGAGGCAACGGCGGTCCGCGAACTGGAGGAGGAGGCCGGGCTGCGCGCGTCCGCGGACCGGGTGGTGCTGCTGGGCACGCTGTGCGACTCCGCGCACGGTCTGGCCCGGGTCACGGAGGTGGCCCGGCTCACGGGGTACGCGGGCGAGCCGATCGTGAGGGAGCGGGAGCCGTTCTCCCGCTGGGAGTGGCACACCCCGGCTGACCTGCGTGGTCTTCCGCAGCCGCTGTTCACTTCGACGGCGCAGGCCCTGAACGTGGTGTGGCCCGGCCTGTTGCCGGGTGTGCCGGGTGCCCACCACACGCCCCGGCCCGCCGGGTCCGCGGTCCTGCGGTTCGGGGAGCCTCCCGCGGCTGCGCGGCTGCGCGCCCTGTTGGTGGCGGGCCTCGTGGAGGAGGGCTGGGCGGACATCCCGGAGCTGCGGGAGGCGTTCGCCCGGGTACCCCGGCACGCGTTCCTTCCCGAGCAGCCGCTGGAACGTGCCTACGCCAACGGGGCCGCCGCCGACGGGGCCGCCGCCAGCGGGGCCGTCGCCACCGTGGGCGTCGAAGAGCCGGGTGACCCGGGCCGCCGGACGGGCCCGGTGTCCCGGCCCGAGATGCTGGCCGTCATGCTCCGGCGCGCCGACCTGCGTCCGGGCCACCGCGTGCTGGAGGTCGGGGGCGGCGGCTACGACGCCTGCCTGATCGCCGAGCTCGTCGGTGAGAGCGGGTCCGTGGTGTCCGTGGAGACCGATCCGTCCGTCCACGCACGGACCGTTCGCTTCCTGGAGGAGACCTGGTACGCCGACCGCGTACGGCCCGTCCTCGGTGACGGCGCGCACGGGGTCCCGGCTCCTGTGCTGCCCCCGGGCGGGTTCGACGCCATCGTGGTCACCGCTGCTGCCGACGACGTGCCGAGTGCGTGGCGCGACCAGCTCGCCGAGGGCGGGCGCCTCGTGCTCCCGCTCCGCCTCGGCGGCCGCACCCGGGCGATCGGGTTCACCAAGCGCCGCGGGGTGCTGTTCGCCGCCGCCGTCGGCCCCTGCGGGTTCGTGCCGGTGCAGGGGGTCGGGCGCCGGGACGAGTCCCCCGTGCCGATCGGGCGGACCGGGTACGGGATCCGCTGGGAGGACACTCCGCCCCTCCCGCTCGACGGAATCGAACGGGCCCTTGCGGGCGGCGAGGCCGTCGAGCAGTGGACCGGCGTGACCGTACGCGACGACGAGTCGCTGGAGGTCCTGCAGCTGTGGCTGGCCACCACCCTGCCCGGGTTCTGCCGGCTCACCGGCGACCACGAGCGGCCCGGCATCCTCCGGCTGCCGGAGGGGCAGGGTGCCGCGGCCGTGGCCACGGCCGGAGCGCTGGCCTGCCTGGTGCAGCGCCGTGTCACACCTGACACGTCCTCGGGCGTGTCACGCCGGGAGTTCGGGGTGCAGGCCGTGGGCCCGGACGGCAAGGCGGCGGGGGACGCCATGGCCGCCGCGGTCCTGGCCTGGGACCGGGAACTCCGCGGGCACGGTGCCGCGGCCCCCGCCGCTGCCCCGCTCCCGGTCCTGACCCCGGTCCTGACCCTGGCCCTGCACCCGGCCGGCACCCCGGACGGCCGGCTGCCCGCCGGGCACGTCGTGGACAAGCCGCGCTGCCGGATCGTGTGCCGGTGGCAGCCTGCCCGCACGGGCGGACCCGAGGAGGTCGGGCCGTGAGCACGGCCGACGTGTCGTTCCCCAGCCTGCTCGCGGTCTTCGCCCATCCCGACGACGAGTCCCTGGTCGCCGGCGGTGTCCTCGCCCAGCACGCCGCAGCCGGAGCCCGGACCGGCGTGGTCACCGCCACGTGGGCGTCGGACAGCCACCGGGCCGCCGAGCTCGGCGAGGCGCTGCGGATCCTCGGGGCGGGCCGGCTCCGGATGCTCGGGTACGCCGACGCCCGCGTTCCGGATTCGGCGCCCGGCAGGCCGCGGTTGCTGGACGTGCCGCTGGACGAGGTCGTGGGGCGCCTCGTCGGGCACCTGAGGGACTTCCGGCCGGACGTCGTCGTCACGCATGACGCGTACGGCCAGCTGACCGGGCACCCCGACCATGTCCACACGCACCGCGCGACCCTGCTGGCCGTACACGCCGCCGGACTCGAGCACCACTACCCGGAGGCGGGCCGGCCGTGGCAGCCGCGCGCGCTCTACCTGGCCACCCATCCCCACTCCGGCGTCGGGGACCTGGGCCCGCTCCTGAGCGGGGTGGGGAAGCCGGTCCGTTCCGTACCGGACGACCACGTCACGGCGGCCGTCGACGTCCGGCCCTGGCTGGAGCGGAAGTGGGCTGCCGTCCTCGCCCACCGGAGCGAAGTGGAACGCACCCGCTCGCTCCCCGGGATCCTCTCCCGCCTCCCCGTCGCGACGCGCCGACGGATCACCGCCACCGAGTACTTCACCCGGCTCGACACCCGTCCCGGGGGCCCTGGACGACGACTCGCGCGACTGGACGCCTGACCGGGGCCGGGCGAGGAACCGGCATGTCCGGATGTGACAGAACACCGTCATTGCGGCCGCATGCGACGGGCGTGACGATGGGTGCATGTCCACGACCCGCCGCGTCGTCATCGCGGTCTTCCCCGATGTCGACCTCCTCGATGTCACCGGCCCGGCCGAGGTGTTCGCCCTGGCCAACCGGGAGACCGGCGGCCGGGCGGGCTACCGGGTCCAGCTGGCCGGCCCGGTCTCCGGGGCGGTCGCCACGTCTGCGGGGGTGCGGCTGGTCACGGACCTGACGTTCGCCGAGGTGGCCGGCGCGCTGGACACGCTGCTGGTGCCCGGCGCCGTGGACCTGCACCCCGGCGGTCCGGTGGCCCGGATCGACCGGGACGTCGTGGCCTGGCTCAAGACGGCCGCACCGCTGGCCCGGCGCGTGGCGTCGGTGTGCGTGGGCGCGCACCTGCTGGCAGCGGCCGGACTGCTGGACGGCAGGACGGCCACCACCCACTGGTCGACGGCCGCGCAACTGGCGGGCGACCACCCGGCGGTGACGGTCGACCCGGACCCCATCTTCGTACGGTCCGGCAACGTGTGGACCGGAGCCGGGATCAGCGCCTGCATGGACCTCGCGCTGGCGATGGTGTCCGAGGACCTGGGCGAGGAGGTGGCCCTGGCGGTCGCGCGCCAACTGGTCATGTACCTCAAACGGCAGGGCGGCCAGAGCCAGTTTTCGGTCCCGTTGAGCCGGCCCGCCGGCTCCCGCAGGGACATCGACGAGCTGCGGACGTTCATCTCCGACCACCCGGACGCGGACCTCTCCGCGGCGGCCCTCGCGGAGCGGATGCGCCTGAGCGAACGCCACTTCGCCCGGGTCTTCCGCCAGGAGACCGGCACCACCCCCGGCGCCTACGTCGAAGCCGCCCGCGTGGAGGCGGCCCGCCGCCTGCTGGAGAGCACCGACCAGCCGCTGGACCGGGTCGCGGCCGCCTGCGGACTGGGCTCGGTGGAGACCCTGCACCGGGCGCTGCGCAAGCAGATCGGCACCACCCCGGCGGTATACCGCCGACGCTTCCGCACCACCACCATCACCCCCCACTGAAGCCCGCCCCTTCCCACGAGCGGACTCGGCCCGGTCTTGCCGCGAGCCCGAACCGCCCGCGATCACCCCTGCCCACCGACAAGGAGAACCTGCCATGACCGCTTCCGCCCGCCTGCGTGACGTGATCGGCCTCGACGACCGGCTGCCCCGGCTCGCCGACACCACCCTCATCCTGATCGACTTCCAGAACACCTACCGCAGCGGCGTGATGGCCCTCGAAGGAGCCGAACCGGCCCTCGCGGCCGGGGCGCGCCTGCTGGCGGCCGCCCGCGCCGCGGGAGCCCCGGTCATCCACGTCGTCAACGACGGCGGGGAGGGCACCCCGTACGACATCCGTGCCGAGATCGGCGCCATCAGTCCGGAGGTCGCACCCCTCGACGGCGAGCCGGTCGTGGTCAAGCAGCTCCCGAACGCCTTCCAGGACACCGCCCTGGAGCGGACCCTGCGCGAGCTGGGCGCGGGCAAGGAGCTGGTACTGGCCGGCTTCATGACCCACATGTGCGTCGCCTCCACCGCCCAGGGCGCGTTCACCCTCGGCTACCGTCCCACCGTGGTCGCCGAGGCCACCGCCACCCGCGCGCTGTCCGCCCCCGACGGTACGGTCCTGCCCGCCGCCACCCTCCAGGCCGCGGCCCTGACCACCATCGCCGACCTCTTCGGCCCCGTTGCCCCGACCGCCGACGCCCTCGTCCCCACCGCGTAACCGGCGGGAGGGGGATCTGCCCTCCGGCCTGCTGCCGCGCCCGGCAGATCACCTTGCACACCGTTGTGGTGGACGGGGCGCTTCCCCCGGGCGGCGGCGGATCAGCTGATGTGCGCCTTGACCTGCTCGTAGACGGTCCTGTCGGTGGGAAACGCGGTGTGCTGCAGGCACGGGGTCACGGTGTTCACCGCGCCGGTGAGGGCGACGGTGCTGTCGGGGTTGACCACGAGGTCGCAGGGCGACCTCCAGGTGGCGTAGCGAGGGGTGCCGGGTGTTTCGTCGCCGGTGTTCAGCGCGGTGAGGAAGGGGGAGCCCGGCCGCATGTCGGCGCAGGCGGCGCCGCCGCACAGGTAGGCGGCGTTCGTACCGTGGTTGGGTCCCGCGAGGGAGACCCAGGCGTCCACCTTCCCGTCGGCCGCCAGGTTCTTGAGGTAGTGACGGGAGGAGAGGGAACCCATGGAGTGGGTGACGAGGTCGACCCTGGCGGCTCCCGTGGCCGCCAGAACGCGGTCGATCTCGGTGGCGAGTCGGGTTGCGGTGGTGGTGTTCGACTGGCTGGTCGGGTAGCTCCACCGGTTCAGGTGGCCGGCCGGCCAGCCGTCGGAGCGGAACCGGTCGGCCATCGTGGCCCAGATCGAGCCGTCGCTGTTCCAGCCGTGTACGAAGACGACGGGATCCGGGGCGGCGGCCGCGGCCGCCGCCGCGGGCGGAACCGGGCAGGCCGCGAGGGCCGTGGCGAGGGCGGCGGCGGTGAGGAGGGCACTGGCGCGGGGCGGGCTCGGCTTCACGGGCAGCGTTGTAGCGAGCCCGCCGGGGCCGTGGCACGGGTCGGGCGGGCACGTCACCCGCCCGGCCGTCCCGAATTCACCCCGGAAAGGTTTCTGCCGGACGGACGGACGGACGTACCGACCGACGGCCGGCGGGGATCAGCCGAGGACGGCGCCGTACAGGTGGTCGACCGTCATCGTCATGAGGACACGGCGGTCGGACACCATCACGGACCGGTACTCCTCCCAGTCCGGGTGTTCGCCGGCGGCGCGGCGGTAGTAGTCCACCAGCGCCTCCACCTCGGGGCCGTACGGGTCGGTGCCCGGGCCGGTGAGGGTCGCCACGCCCTCGGCAGCGGCCCAGGCCCGGCCGTCCGGGCTGGTCACCTCCAGGGTGGCGCGCGGGTCACGGCGCAGGTTCGCGGTCTTGGCGCGGCCCTCGGTCGTCGAGACGTAGAGGGTGTTGGTCTCCCGGTCGTAGCTGGGCATGACCGGGGAGAGCTGCGGGCGGCCGTCGGACTTGATGGTGGCCAGGATGCCGAGCCGGCTCTCGGCGAGGAGGGCGCGCAGGGTGGGCTGGCTGGGTTGCGTGTCGTCCGTGGTCACGGTGAGGCCTCCGGCGGTGTGCGGAACTGCTGGGGTCAGGGCACCGTAACCGCTCCCGCCGGACGGTGCGGGCCGCCGGGGCTGCGCGTCGGCCGTTCGGATAGGACTCGCCCCCCCGGACGGACAGCCGTCGCGACAGGGGCCGTGCGGCGCCCCTGCCTTCGGGTTGGCCCCCTTCCTCCCCCTGGAGCACGTCCGCGCCGTGGGCGGTCGAACCGCGGTGCGCAGATCCGGTGACCGGTCCGCAGCTTCCGCGTCCTGCGGGATACTGCACGGGTGGGAAGCGACTTCGTCGGGCGCGCGGCCGAACTGGCGTGCCTCGCACGGCAGATGGATGCAGCGGGGCAGGGCATCGGATCCGTGGTTCTGGTCACCGGGCCGGCCGGTATCGGCAAGAGCACGCTCGCCGCCGAGGCGCTGCGCCGCCACGCCGGTTCCGCGGGCCTCACCGTCGTACGGGGCCACTGCCCGAGGGGGGCGGTGGCGCCGCCGCTGTGGCCCTGGCGGCGCGCACTGCGGCTCGCCGGAGCGCAACCGTGCCCGCCCGTGCCGGCTCCGGAGGCGGGGACCGCGACCGCGCAGGCCGCCGCGGCCGCGGCCCGGTTCCTCGAACTGGCCGGGATGGCCGAGGCACTGGCCGAAGCGGCTGCGAAGGGGCGCGGCCTGGCCGTCGTCCTGGAGGACCTGCACTGGGCCGACGCCGCCAGCCTCGACCTGCTGCGGCACGTGACCGGCCTGGCCGCCGAGTGCGGGCTGCTCGTGATCGGCACGTTGCGCGAGCCGGTGCCCGAGGACGCCGCCGGGGCGCTCGCGGAGCTGCGCCGGTACGGGGCCTCGGTGCTGCGGCTGGCGCCGTTCACACCGGAGGAGGTCGCCCAGTGCCTCGGCGGGCCGGAAGCCGCCGCGGAGGCGTACCGCCGTACGGGCGGGCTGCCGCTGCTGGTCGCGGCCCTGCGCACGCACGCCGCGGACCTGGGCGCGGTCGTCGGCGGCCTGCTCGCCGGTCTGGGCCCCGACCAGCGCACCGTCGTCCGGGCCGCGGCCGTGCTGGGCGGGCAGCTGGACGCCGGCCGGCTCGCCCCGCTCCTGCCGGAGCTGGGCGAGGGCCCGGTCGGCGAGGCGCTCGCGGCGGCCTGGCATGCCGGGGTGCTCACGGCCGCGCACACCAACGACACCGGACGCACCTACCGGTTCAGCCACGACCTGGTCCGCGACGAGGTGCTCGGGCGGACCGATCCGGCGACCCTGCGCGGCCTGCACCGGGCCGCCGCACGGGCGTTGGAGGCGTCCGGGGACCCCGCCGACGCGGCGCGGATCGCGGCGCACTGGCGCCGGGCCGGCAGCGAGCCCGGCTACCGTGCGGCGGCCGCGCACTGGTCCCGGATCGCCGCGGACCTGGCCCGGGGCCGACACGCCTACGCCGATGCCGCCCGGCATCTCGCCGACGCCGCCGCCGCGTTCGACACCCGGGATCCGGGACGCGCGCCGGCGCTCCTCGCGCTGGCCCGCGGCGAGTACCTCGCCGGCCGCTACGACGTCAGCCTGCGCCACTGCGCGGAAGCGTCGGAGGCCACCGGCGCGGCCACCGCCGCGGACCGTCCGGGCCTGCTCGCCGAGGCCGCGCTGGTGGTGCAGGGGGTCACCTTCCCGCACGCCTCGCAGACGATCGCCCGGCTGTGCGAGGCGGCGCTGGTGCACGCCGGGGCCCTGCCCGACCGCGTGCGGGCCCGGCTCCTCGCCCAGCTCGCCACCGCCTCGGCCGACCTCGGCTCCCCCGCCGCGGCGGCCGCGCACGCCCGCGCCGCCCTCGCCCTGGCCTCGGCCGCCGGGGATCCGCCGGCCGAACTCGACGCGGCCCGCGCGGTGGAGAGCACCCTGGCCCACCCGGACGACACCGCCGAACGCCTCCGTCTGGGCGACCTGGCCGTGGCCCGCGCCGAGCAGCTCGGCGATCCGCTGGCCGCCGTGCTGGGCCACGAGTGGCGCGTGCAGGCCGGGTACCTGCTCGGACGGCCGGGCCTGGTCGACGGCGCGATCCGCGCCATCGGGGCGATCACGGACCGCTGCGGACTGCCGCTGGCCCGCTGGCACCTGCTGCGCGTCCGCGCCGCCCGGGCCGCGCAGGAAGGGCGGTTCGCCACCGCCCGCGCGTGCAACGCGGAGGCCGCCGCGCTGGCCGTGGCCGGCGGGGACCGCACCGCGGCCACCATGGACCACGTACTGCGCCAGCAGCTGGCCCATCTGCGCGGCGACCCCGCCGAAATGGACGAGGCGATGTGGCACGACCTCGACCGCGCACCGCGGAACCCGCTGTTCCTGTCGTTACGGGCGCGGGCCCTGTTCCTCGCCGGACGGCCGGCCGAGGCACGGGAGGCGTACGCCCAACTGCGTCCCCTGCTGCCCGTCCCGATGACGAACCCGACGTGGCCGGCGGTGCTGCTGCACCTGGTCGACCTGATCGCCCTGACGGGCGATGCCGAAGCCGCCCGGACGGTGTTCGCCCAGCTCGTGCTGTTCGCCCCGTACCCCGGGGCGGTGGGCACGCCCACGGCCTGGTTCTCGGGCTCGGTCAGCCGCGAACTGGGCCGTCTCGCCGCGGTCTTCGGCCGGCCGGCGGAGGCGGAGGACCACCTGCGTACGGCGCTGCGCCGCAACCGGGCGCTGGGCGCCCACCCGTACGTGGCGCTGACCTGCCTGGACCTCGCCGCCGTCCTGCGCGACCGCGACGCCCTCGCGGAGGCCGCCGCCCTGGCCGGGGAGGCCCGGGAGATCGCCGACCGGCTCGGCCAGCCCGGCCCGTCCGCGGCGGCCGTACGCCTCGGGGGCGAGATCGGCGTCCTGCGGGCCGGGGCCTCTCCCCTCACGCGCCGCGAGCGCGAGATCGTGGTGCTGGTGGCGCAGGCCTGGTCGAACCGCCGGATCGCCGGAGAGCTGGTGCTCTCCGAACGCACGGTGGAGACCCACGTACGGAGCATCCTCGGCAAGTTGGGCTACGCGAACCGCACCGAACTCGCCGCCCGCTGGACCGCGCCGGACTGACCGATCGCTCGGGGGAGGGTGCGTTCGCCGGGTGACGGGGATCCGCCGGGTGACGGGGATCCGGGCGGGCCCGGCCGCCACATCGCCGTAGTCACCAGCGGGCCGACCGTCAGGCGGCGGAGCGTGGTGAAGCCGAAGCGGCGGTAGAGGCTGGCGTTCGCGTCGTCGGCGGTGGTCAGGAAGATGCCGTCGGGGGCGGGAGTGGTGCGGAGCAACTGGTCGAGGAGCTGCCGTCCGGCGCCGCGCCCCGCGGAGCCCGGCTCCACGCCGATGAACTCCAGCGTCCAGGCCCCCGCAGGAGCCGCGGCCTCCGTGGCGTGCAGGTAGCGCAGCGTCCGGGTCAGGGCGCGGGGGCCGCAGTGCGCCAGGGTGCGGGCCGCGAAGGCCGCCCGGGCGATGGCCGGGGGCACTGCGGCGGGCGGGGTGAGGACATGGGCGACGGGGCGGCCGTCGCCGTCGGTCAGCAGGTGGCGGCGGGCTCCGGGGAGCGTGGCGTGCGTCCGCACGGTGGCGGCGAACCAGGCCCGGCGGGCGCGGGCGGATCCGCCCGCGATCCATGCCGTGGCCGGTTCGCGGGCGAAGGCGGCGGCGAGTACGGGTGCGCACCGCCCGGGCGGCGGGGGCGTCGTCGCATTCCAGGCGGCCGAGGCCGCCGTCGTCTCCGTCCTCGCCCGTGCTCGCGTCAGACATCGCGCCGCCTCTCCAGCGCGGTGTGTGCCACCAGTACACCCACCTGGTTCACCGATGCCGGGACACGCCCCCGAGCGCGTCAATCGGGCGGCTTGCGAGCTGCCGCCACCTACGCTCCCGGCATGAGCGTCAAGAAGGCGGCGGTGGCCGACGAGATCTTCGACCGGTTGGACACGAACGGGGACGGCGTGCTGACCGCGGAGGACTACCGGACCAGCGCGGAGCAGCTGCTGCAGTCGTACGGCATGGGGCCCCACTCGCCGAAGGGGCGCGCCCTGATCGAGGCGAACCAGGCGCTGTGGGAGCGGCAGGCGGAGCTGGTGGACCGCGACCACGACGGGAGGATCGACCGGCAGGAGTACCGGGAGTGGTTCGATTCCCTGCCCGCGTCGGAGGCGACCTCGGGCGCACCCTCCGGCTCGTCCGAGGTGATGGCGGTCCTGCACGCGCAGTTCACCGTGGCCGACCGGGACGGGGACGGGCTGATGGACCTCCACGACTTCACGATGTGGCGGGAACTCAAGGGAGTGCCCGGCCGGGACGCCACCGCCGCGTTCGGACTGATCGACTCGGACGGCGACGGCGCGATCGGCTGGCAGGACTTCACCAGGTCGGCGGCGGCGCACGGGCTGGAGGCACTGCTGTACGGGCCGGGACGGGGATAGGGCGCCAGCAGCGGCCGATCCGCCGGGCCGACCCCGGGAACCGCAATGATCTTGATTGGCGTCCTTCCTGTCACGTGACCGACCACCACGAGCAAGACAGAGGAGACGCTGACGTGAACACACAGGGAGCAACACCGTCCCGTCGTGCGCTGCTGACGGCGGGGGCGGGGGCGGCACTGGCCGTGGCACTGCCGGCGGGCCCCGCCCGTGCCGCCTCGCCGCACGGCTCCGACGGCGTCGTCGCACAGCTGCGGCGGCTGGAGCGCGACCACGGGGCACGGTTGGGGGTGTACGCCCGGGACACCGCCACCGGCCGGACCGTACTCCACCGCGCCGACGAGCTCTTCCCCATGTGCTCGGTGTTCAAGACCGTCGCCGCGGCAGCCGTGATGCGGGACCTCGACCACGACGGCACCTACCTCGCCAAGCGCATCCACTACACGCTGCAGGACGTCCTGGACGCCGACGGCGGTGACATCACGAAGCAGGAGAAGAACATCGCGAACGGCCTGACGGTGGCCGAGCTGTGCTCGGCCGCCATCGCCCAGAGCGACAACGCGGCCGCCAACCTCCTGCTGCGCGAACTCGGCGGCCCCACGGCGATCACCCGCTTCTGCCGTACCCTCGGGGACCGCACGACCCGGCTGGACCGGTGGGAGCCCGCGCTGAATTCGGCCGAGCCCTCGCGGGTCACCGACACCACCAGCCCCCGCGCGATCGGACGGACGTACGCGCGGCTCGCGCTCGGCGACGCTCTGTCCCCGCGGCACCGGGAGCAGCTGAACCGGTGGCTGCTGTCGAACACCACGAGCAGCGAGCGGATGCGCAAGGGCGTGCCCCCGGAGTGGGCCCTCGGGGACAAGACCGGCGCCGGTTCGTACGGGACCAACAACGACGTGGGCATCGCCTGGCCGCCGGGACGGCCGCCGGTGGTGCTGGCCATCCTCACCACCAGGCCGGAGGCGACCGCTCCGCGGGACAACGACCTGATCGTCAAGACCGCGGACCTGCTGACGAGGACCCTGGTCTGACGGAGGCAGGGGCCCGGCGCCGTTGTCAGTGGTGCCTGGCACAGTGGCCACCATGCTCGACATCACGATCCTGACCGAACCCAGCTCCCGGCACGTCCGGCCCACCGAGGGGGAACTCGCGGCGCTCGTCCACCGGATCGGCGGCGAAGACGACCACTTCCTGGTCGTCCAAGCGGTTCCGGACCTGCCCGACCTCTTCATCCAGGTGTGGCACCGCACCGGCGAGGACTACACCCTGGAGCACCGTGCCGGCAGTCCGGACCGGCACTTCCAGACCTCCGTCCGGAGCCCCGAGGTGGTCGTGTCCGCCATCACGGCCTGGGCGGGCGGACGCCGGGACGGCTGGGACGCCGGGCTGTCCTGGGAGGGGCTGGAATTCCCGCCGGTCGAGCCGGCGCCGCCGCTCGACCTCGACGAGGAGGAGCGGCGGCTGCTGGAGGACCAGGTCCGCGACGTGCTCGCGGCCGGCTACGCCACCCGGGCCGAGCTCGCCGAAGCAGCCGAGGAGTACCTGGTGTCCGGGGACCGCCGGCCCGTCTCCCGGGCCCAGGCCGAAGCGCTCGCCGACCGGATGTGGCGGGAGCGGGTCGAGGAACAGGCCGGCTGGGAGGGCGAGACCGACCCGGAGCGGCTGTCCCGGGCCTTCGCCGAGCTGGAGGCGGCGGGGATCACGGCCCGCGAACACTTCAGCTGCTGCCGGACCTGCGGCACCAGCGAGATAGGCGCCGTGGGCAGCCCTGACGCCCGCGGTTTCGTGTACTTCCACATGCAGTGCACGGACGGCGCGGCGGCCGGACACGGCCTGAACCTGCTGTACGGCGGCTTCGACGGCTCGCCCGAGACCACCGCCGCCGTCGGCCGGGAGGTCGTCGCCGCCCTCGCCCGCGCGGGCCTGCCCACCTCGTGGAACGGAGACCCGGGCGAGGCGGTCACGGTCACTCCGCTGACCTGGAACCGACGGCTGATCGGCTGAGCCGGAGGAAGGACCGCGGCAAAGTCCGCGGCGCGGCTGCGGGCGGCCTCCACCGCACGGTGTGGGGAGGCCGCCCGCTTCCCGTGCTGTTACGGGGCCATCTCGTAGGCCCCGGACAGGGCCTCGACACGGGACCAGACGCGAGCCGCGCGCGCCTCGTCGACGACGGGGCGACGGACCGCGCCCAGCGCCCAGGCCTGCTGCTCCGCCGTGGCGGAGTCCTTGCCGTACAGCTCGACGGCGTGGCCGGAGAAGTCGCGGACGAGGACGGAGAACAGCTCGTCGAGGACGTCCTGGTCCAGGCCGGTCAGGCGGGCCTGCTCCAGGATCAGCTGGGCGTGCACGACCAGCGCGAACAGCTGGCCGACGGAGAGCAGGAAGTCGAGGTCGCGGCTCTGGTCCTCGTCGGGGGCCGTGGTGGCGACGAACTCGCACAGGGCGTCGGCCTGCTCGCGGAACCGGGCCACGTTCGGCACCTCGGCGTACCCGTCGAACGCGGGCCGCCAGTCGTGGAAGCGTACGGAGCCGAGGCCGCGGGCCGGGCCCTGCCGGAACAGGAAGTCGTCGTCGGCCGCGTCGAGGCGGGTCGGGACGGCCGGGTACTCGACCGGCTCCAGCAGGTGGTTGCGCATGAACTTGAGGATCAGCGCGAGGTTGACGTGGACCGTGCCCTCCAGCTTGGGCAGGCCGCGGATCTCGACGGCCGCCTGGGCGAAGTAGTTGTCCTTCTCAAAGCCCTTTGCGGCGATGACGTCCCACATGAGGTCGATGACCTTCTCGCCCTCCGTGGTCACCTTCATCTTCGTCATCGGGTTGAAGAGGAGGTAGCGGCGGTCGTCGGGGCCGGCCGTGCGGAAGTAGTCGACGGCGCGGTCGCTGAACAGCTTCATGCCGACGAGGCGGACGTAGGCGTCGGCCAGCTCGCGGCGCACGTGCGGGAAGGCCGTGACGGGGCGCCCGTAGAGGATGCGGTTGTGGGCGTGGGTGACGGCCTCGTACATCGCGTGCTCGCAGATGCCGATGGAGGCGGTGCAGAGGTTGAACTTGCCGACGTTGACGGTGTTGAGGGCGGCGTCGAAGGCGGCTCGGCCGGTGTGCAGGACGTCCTCGGCGGCCACCGGGTAGTCGTCGAGGCGGAACTCGCTGACGTACTTGGAGGAGTCGACGACGTTCTTGACGAGGTGGTAGTTCGGGTGACGGCTGTCGGCCGCGAAGAAGACGTAGGCGTCCGGGCCCTCCATGTCGGTGCGGCGGCCGAAGACGGAGACGAGTCCGGCGGCGTTGCCGTTGCCGATGTAGTACTTGGAGCCGGTGGCCCGGAAGCCGCCGTTGCCGTCCGGCTCCAGCAGCATGTCGGTGGAGTAGATGTCGGCGCCGTGGGACTTCTCGGAGAGGCCGAAGGCGAACACCTCGCCCTGGGAAAGGAGTTCCGCGGCGTGGGCCCGCGCGGCGGCGTTGTCGCTCTGCCAGACCGGGCCGAGGCCGAGGATGGTCACCTGCCAGGCGTACCAGTAGTCGAGGCCGTAGAAGCCGAATATCTCGTTGAGGGCGGCGATGCGGGCGGTGTCCCAGCGCTTGTCGCCCTCGCCGTCGCCGGCCGCGGAAGCCGGCGTGAGGAAGGTCGCGAACAGGCCCTCCTTGGCGGCGAACGCCAGGAAGTCCGCCAGCCAGGCGCGGGAGCGGTAGTCCTCGATCAGCTTGCGCTTGCCCCGCTCCTCGAACCAGTCGACGGTGGCGCGCAGCAGCCTGCGCGTCTCGGGGTCGAAGTGCGCCGGGTCGTAGGTGTGCGGGTTGAACAGCAGCGGATCGGTCATGGAGGTTCGCCTTCCGAAGGGTTGGGTGCGGTGCGGTTCAGTCGGTCGCGGCCGGCGGTGCCGCGCCGAGCCGGCGGAGGGTGCCGAGGACGTCGTCGAGCCAGGCGATGGTCATCCGCTCGTAGGCGATGCCGCCGCGCAGCACGACGTGTTGGAGTTCCCGGCCCGCGTCGAGCGGTGCGGGGGCGTCGGGCCCGGTGAAGTCGCGCTGTTCTCCGGCGAGGTAGTGGGCGAGGCGTTCGCCGTGCGCCCGGCGGTGCCGCTCGACTTCGTCGATCAGCCCGGCGGGGTCGTCGAAGGCCGCTCCGCGGATCTTCACGGCGAGGTCGTGGCGGAGGCTCTCGGGCTCGATCGGATCGTGCAGCCACCGGGAGAGGGCGGCGCGGCCGGGGCCGGCGACGGAGTACTCCTTCTTGTCCGGCCGGCCCTGCTGCGGGACCTCGCGGACGGCGAGCATGCCGTCAGCTTCCATGCGCTTGAGGACGCGGTAGATCTGCTGGTGGGTGGCGGTCCAGAAGTAGCCGATGGACCGGTCGAACCGGCGGGCCAGCTCATAGCCGGAGCCCGGCTTCTCCAGCAGGGAGACGAGGATCGCGTGGTCGAGCGCCATGCGAGGATCCTGCTATGCAACTCGTTGCATAGACAAGCGGGCGGGGTCAGGTGAGACGCGGCTCACCCGGAACCGGGCGGCGGGGCGGGTCACGGGCGACGGTGGGGTGGCCCCGCAACAGCCCGGCCCGTGCTGCGTCCTCCCCGGAAGAACCTTCGCGGAGAGCGATGAGTTCGGGCGGCCTGCTCGGTCTGTCCTTCGTCACTGCACCGACCCGGAGGAGCCCACCATGACCGAGATCGTGACCCGCACCCTGGAATCGACGGGCGCCACGGTCGCGTACGACCTGCGGCACGGCGCGGACGCCGGAGCCGGGCGGGTGGCCGGCCGGCCGCCCGCCCTGTTCCTCATCGGCTCGCCGATGGACGCCGCCGGGTTCGGCACGCTGGCGTCGTACTTCACCGACCGGACCGTCATCACCTACGACCCGCGGGGCGCCGGCCGAAGCCTCCGCACCGACGGCGCGGCGGAGACCCTGCCCGAGGAGCACGCCGAGGACCTGCGGCGGGTGATCGAGGCCGCCGGGACGGGCCCGGTCGACGTGTTCGCCAGCAGCGGCGGCGCCGTCAACGGTCTGGCCCTGGTCGCGCGCCGCCCGGAGCTGGTGCGGACCCTCGTCGCGCACGAGCCGCCGACGGCGCAGGTCCTGCCGGACCGGGAGGCGGCGCTGGCGGTGTGCGAGGACATCCACACCACCTACCTGCGCGACGGGATGGGGCCGGCGATGGCCAAGTTCCTCGCGACGGCCATGCGAACGGGCCCCTTCCAGGAGAACTGGCGGGACGAACCCGTCCCGAACCCGGCGGACTTCGGGCTGCCGTCCGAGGACGACGGCTCGCGCGGGGACCCGCTGCTGGGACAGAACATGCGCGGCTGCACCTCGTACCGGCCGGACTTCCCGGCGCTGCGCGCGGCCGGGACGCGGATCGTCGTCGTGGCGGGCGAGGAGTCGGAGGGGCAGTTCCCCGCCCGGGCCGCGGCGCGGGTCGCGGACGGGCTGGGCATCGGGCTGACGCTGTTCCCGAGCCACCACGGGGGCTTCCTCGGCGGCGAGTACGGCCAGCACGGGGACCCGGAGGCGTTCGCCCGGGCCCTGCGTGACGTACTGGACGGCGGCTGACGGCCGACCCGTGGCCGCCGCTACTGACTGCCGCCCTTGAGGCGGCGGTTGACCTCCTCGTTCACCCGGCGGTTGAGTTCGGCCAGTTGCTCGGGGGTGTAGGCGGTCAGGTCTCCGACGTCCGGCGGCGCGTCCGGAGCCCGTTCCTTCGGTTTGCCGTCCTCGCGGCGCCCCAGTTCCTGCTCCTCCGGCGAGCCGGGGGCCGCGTACGCGCACCGGATGAGGGCGCCGTCGGCGGCCTTCAGGCAGGACACCTCGCGGCCGCCGACCTGGCCCCTGCCTTCCACCCGGTAGCGGATGTTCTGTTCGCTGCCGATGGTGGCGGTCCAGGTGGTGCCGCCGGTGGGCACGACCTCGAACACCTGGTCGTCGTTGTAGCAGCAGACGTCCCGGTACTCGGCCTTGACCAGGGCGACGATCGCCTTCGGCGAGGGCCAGGTGGGGTCGAGCCGGTGGACGGTCAGCGGGGCGAGTCCGGTGCCCCGGTGCCGGGTCGGGACCGTCGCCACGGCCACGACGGAGCTCGCTTCGCCCTGTGGGGTGAGCGGGGTGACGTACGCGCTGCCCCCCGACCCGTCGCGGTGCCGCAGGGTGAACTCCGACTCGTTGCCCTCGTTGGCGCCGTCCTCGGAGGCGTCCCAACCGCTGCGCTCGAACCACCAGTCGGCGAAGCTGCCGACCGCGGCGGTCGCCTCCCGCTGCCGGGCCGCCAGACTCGTCGGATAGGAGGGTCCGGGGACGTCGACCGTGTCGGTGGTGAGGGCCAGCTGTCCGGTCCGCCCGTTGTAGAGGGCGACTCCGGCGGGGCGTTCCGTCACCACCAGGATCCCGGTCTGTCGTTTGAGGGGGACGACCACGAGGGGGGTGTCCCCCGAGCACGTCACGTAGGCGTCGGAGGCCTCGAAGCGCACCCACCGCTCCCTGGCGGAGATCTTCCGGCCCAGGTTGTGGCCGAACCAGCCGCCGATCCGCGCGTCCGCCACGCCGACGTCGAAGGCGCAGCGCTGCTGGGCGCGGCCGGTGCCGCCGAGCGGGACCTCCTGGACGAGGCCGACCTCGTACCCGGTCAGCCAGCCGCGCCGCTCCACCAGGGTGGCGAACCTGTCCGCGTCGGGCAGATAGGTGATGTCTGCTATCTCACCGGTGACATCGCCCAGATGAGGGGCGGCCTGCGCCTTGCCGACCAGGTACGGCGACCGGGCCGCGAAGTCGGGCACCGGCTCGGCGACGATCTGCGCACCGGCCATGTAGGCGCGGTCCTGCAGGTACGACCCGTAGACCAGCCACGCCACCGCGAAGGCCAGCCCGGCGACGGCGCCCAGGCAGCCGAGGGTCTTCACCCCGTCGCCCGCCGGCGCGCCACGGTTCGTGCGACGTGTTCGGCTGACCAGCCACGGCAGGACGGCGAGCCCCGCGACCGCCACCGCGGCCGGCGCCAGCCGGGCGAACGCCTTCCGCAGCTCCCACACCACGATCGTGCTGAAGTACGGGGCGTACAGCGGTGCGAGCACCACGAGCAACACCAGTACCGCGGGTATGGGGGCTGAGGAACATCGGTGTCAGATCGTGCGCTAAGCCTTCGTCGACCCTGGTGGGCGGCTGACGGGGGTGTCGGCTCCGGGGCCGGTCTGAAGTCGTCCCTCAGATAACACCCCAATATCTGCGGTAGCTTGATCCGTCACCTGCGGTGACGTTCTCCGGCTGCTACGTGAAGCGGCCCTGTTATCTGCGGCAAGGGGTAAGTGGTGCCCAGCGTTGCACAGCTGCCGACCGGGAAGGCGCTGACCGTCCGGGCGGCGGCCGACGTGTTCCTCGAATCGCTCGGAAACCCGAACACGGTCCGGAACTACGGGATCGGGGTCGGCAAGACCGCCGAGCGAATCGGCGAGGGCCGGCCGCTGGCGTCGGTCGCGGACGACGAGATCGGCGAGGCCCTCGAACTGCTCTGGGGCACCTCGGCGGTCAACACCTGGAACTCCCGCCGGGCCGGGGTGCTGTCCTGGCTCGGCTGGTGCCGGGAGCGTGGCTACGAGGGGCCGGCGGTCCCGGCCTGGGCGAAGCGGCTGGCGGTGCCGGACTCCGAGACCCCGGCCCGCTCGAAGATGGCCATCGACCGGCTGATCGCCCGGCGCGAGGTGCACCTTCGGGAGAAGACGCTGTGGCGGATGCTCTACGAGACGTCCGGCCGCGCGGAGGAGATCCTGGGCGTCAACATCGAGGACCTGGACTTCGCCGGGCGCCGCTGCCCGGTCAAGGCGAAGGGCGCCCGTACGAAGGCCCGCCGCCGGGGCCAGGCCCGCGACGACTACGTGCTGGAGACCGTGTACTGGGACGCCGGCACTGCCCGGCTTCTGCCGCGGCTGCTGAAGGGCCGTACCCGCGGGCCGGTGTTCGTCACCCACCGCAAGCCCGGCCCCGGCAAAGTCGCCAGCCCGCGCGACGTCTGCCCCGACACCGGGTTCGCCCGGCTGTCGTACGGGCAGGCCCGTGCCCTGCTGGACGAGCACACGGCCGTACGCGGGCCGGGCACCGGCTGGGATCTGCACGAGTACCGCCACTCCTCCCTGACCCACCTCGGCGAACAGGGAGCGTCGCTGCTGATGCTGATGGCGAAGTCCCGGCACAAGAAGCCGGAGAACGTCCGCCGGTACTTCAAGCCGTCCCCGGAAGCGATCGCCGAGCTCACCAGCCTGCTTGCACCGGGCGACAGCCGCCGCTGAGTGCGCAGTTGAGGGTGGTCGAACAGATGCGGTGAGAGCCGGGGCGGGTCGGTGGTGAGCTGGTCCTCCATACCCTTCAGGGAGCGGGGTGCAGGCTGCCGAGGGTGAGGGTGACCAGGCGGTCGACCGCGGCTTGGGACGGCAGGGCGGAGGCGGCGGTCAGGGCGTGCAGACAGTACGCGGCGAGCTCCGGGGCCGGTACGTCGTCGCGCAGGTCGCCTGCCTGGGCACCCTCGGTGATGAGGGTTTCGAGCATGTGGGTCAGGTGCTGCTCGGCGTGGTTGACGTGTGCGCTCTGGTGGAGGAGGGCGGCGAGCTCCCCGCCGTGCCGCTGCGCGGCCAGTGCGGCGAAGGCCCCCGCGACGGCCGCAAGGCGCTGGGCGGCGGTGCCGGGGCGGTGTGCGGCTTCGGCGAGCTGGCGGATATGGGCGTCGACCTGCCGTTCGTGCCAGGCGACGAGGACGGCTTCGGCGTCGGGGAAGTACTTGTAGAGCGTGGCGCGTCCGATGCCGGCGCGTTCGGCGAGCTGCGACATGGTCACCGCCCGCAGGCCGCCGCTCTCGATGAGCTCGGCGGCCGCGTCGAGGATGGCCTCCCGCACTGCGTGGCGGTGCGCGTCGATGGTCTCGTTCCACAGCTTCGGCACCCACCCAGGATACGGATGTCCACGAGCGATACGCTATGCAAGAGATAGAGACAAGGTGTCTCGTAAAAGCTGTCGCACCGCCTGGAGGGCGTCATGTCTGCGTCACCGCATCGTTCCGGCGAACCCGGCGAGGAGGAAGGTGCGCCGCGCTGGGTGAAGATCTCCGCAGCGATCGCCATAGCCGCGGTCGTCGTGTTCGTGATCGTGCACCTGGCCGGCGGCGGCATGGTGGGGCACGCGCCGTGAGCCTCTTCTCGCCCGCGCTCCGCAAGACCGTCCTGACCGCGCATGTGACTGCTTCGCTCGGCTGGCTGGGTGCGGTGGCCGCCTTCCTCGCACTCGCCGTCGCCGGGCTGACCAGCGCCTCGCTGCAGACGATGCGGGGGGCGTACGTCGCGATGGAGCTGGTGGGCTGGTGGGTGATCGTGCCGCTGAGCGTTGCCACGCTGGTCACCGGAGTGGTGCAGTCGCTGGGCACGGTGTGGGGGTTGCTGCGGCACTACTGGGTGATCGCGAAGCTGCTGGTCACCGTGCTGGCCACCCTCCTGCTTCTGGTGCACATGCAGCCGGTCGGACACCTGGCCGACGCCGCCGCCCGCGCCGCCCTGTCAGGAAGGGAGCTTGAGGGCATGCGAATCCAGCTGGTCGCCGACGCCGCAGCCGCGATCGTGGTCCTGCTGACCGCAGCCGGGCTGTCGGTGTTCAAACCCAGGGGGCTGACCCGCTATGGCCAGCGGCGTCGCCGAGCGGATCAAACCACACCCCTGCGGGCGGCGCAGACGCCCACGGCCTGAGCAGCGCGCGGAATCCGTCCACCACAACGGGGCTCGCGGCTCGTCCGACCACGCGTCTCCACCTGGGCCTGGCCGGGACGCTCCGAGTGATGCACACCGCCGATCGCCCGGAGTCTCAAGCAGGGTGGCGGCCAGGCCGTCATTCGTCCTCGGGGGCGTTCTTGTCGCGGAGGGGCCGCATGCCGCCGGGCAGGTCGGGGAGCTGGAAGGAGTACCGGCCCAACATGTTGACGTGGTGCCGGACGAACGGCGAGAGGCGCGCGACGTCCTCGTCCCGGACATCGAAGCCGTCGGCGCGGAGCTGGGTGACGGCGGCGTCCATGTACCGGGTGTTGAAGAGGACCAGGGCGTTGAGGACGAGACCAAGGGCGCCAATCTGGTCCTCCATCCCGTCCTGGTAGCGCTGGTAGAGCTGCCCGGCCCGGCCGTGGAAGATCTTCCGGGCGAGCGCGTGACGGCCTTCCTGGAGGTTGGCCTGCACCTTGATCTGACGGCGGTAGCCGGGCTCGTCGGCCAGGCGCAGGATGTGCAGGGTCTTCGCGATCCGTCCGTAGTGCGCGATCGCGTCGCCGAGCGGGGTGGGCCGTCCGTCGCGCGAGAGCATCCGGATCACGTCGTAGGCGCGGACGGCGCCGGTGTGGATGGAGCCGATGATCCGCAGGATGTCCTCCCAGTGCCGCTCGATGCGGGCGAGGTCGATCCGGCCGCGGGCCGCGTCCTGGAAGGCGCCGTAGTCGGCCGTGCGGTCGATGCGCCACATCTTCTGATCGGGCAGGTCGGCGAGCTGCGGGGCGTACGCGAACCCGGCGAGGGTGAGCAGGCCGAAGACGATGTCGGAGTACGAGGCGGTGTCGGTGACGATCATCTCCGGACGGCGGCCGCCGTCGCGGTCGTAAAGAACGTCCAGCACGTACAGCGAGTCGCGTGGGGTGCCGGCCACGACCTTCCCGCCCAGACCCGCCGCCTGATCATTGATCATGTTCAGCCAAGTTGCCCCGCCCCGGCGGCCGAAGAATTTCGGGTTCGGCCGCGCGTACACCGAGGGCACCGGCACGACAAACCGCATCCCGTCGACCGAGGCGACCAGCCCGCCGCCCCACGCGCTGACGAGGCCGATGGACGCCTGGTGCTCGATCAGCGTGGCGTTCGCGGCCCGGTACGTTGCGAGCCGCAGGTAGGTCTGGTCGACGTGGGACAGCCGCCCGTACTTCAGCGCGTCGGCCCCTCCGATCACGGGGGTGTAGCCGACGTTGCAGCCGTGGGCGACGAGCAGCGCGGCGATCGTGACGTGCAGGTCTCTCAGCCTGGCCTCGCCGCCGGTGACCGACGTGAACGCCTGGTCGGCGCCGGTCCACGAGAAGACCTCCAGCAGCACCTCCGGCAGGTCCACGCGCGGCAGCATCGCGTTCACCGCGGCCCGCAGATCAAGCAGGGTGGCCGGTTCGGGCTCCGGCTCCAGTGCGGCGAAGTGCAGCCGGCCGTCGTCGTCGAAGACGATCTGCGCGTTGTCCGGCAGGCGCCCGGCGACCTCCCGGTACGTGCCGTCCAGCAGCGCCGCCCGCATCGCAAGGTGCTCGCCCGCCTCCCCGGGCAGCCCGAGCGAGGCCAGCACGGTCGGCCTGGCCTGCTCCCACGCCTCACCGGCCAGCAGCTTCGCCCGCGGATCGCCCCACTTCGAGGAGTTCTTCGCGAACACCTGCTTGCTCCGCAGCATCCGGTGCAGCTGCTCCAGGACGCAGAAGGTGTACGCCTTCCAGTCCACCGTGCCCAGCTCCAGGTGCGGAGCCGAGAGCACCAGGCGCCGCCACGAGCCGACCAGCAGGCTGGTGTCGATCTCGGCCGGGCCGACCTTCTTGCGACCCATGAGGTCCGGCAGCGACTTGAGCGCGTCCAGCACGGCCTCGCCCTCGGGGGCGGCGCCGAAGTCGACGACCGAGACCAGGAGCTTGAGGAAGGGCCGGACAGTGCCGAACCGGCTGACCAGCATCGACCGCCACGCCTCGTCCGCGTCCGAGTCCAGCGGCGGGGTCAGCTCGAACAGCGCGGCGATCGCGGCGGCCAGCTCGTGCCGGGGCACGACCGCCTCGATCCGCTCCCACATCGCCTCGAACGACTCCACCGCCGGCCCTGTGACTTCGCCGGTGTCGGTGTCGACCAGCTCGCTCGTGGTGTCGAAGACGACCTGGAACGCGGTCGCCAGCTTCGCTGAGGCCCGTTCGACGCGCGGCAGCGTCTTCATCTTCTCCTTGACGGTCTCGCGCTCGGCCTTGGCCAGCAGCTTCGTCGCGATCAGCACCTCCAGGAGGTCCAGCGCGTCATCGACGGCCCGGGTCGTCAGGTAGACCGTGGTGGCCAGCAGGGTCGCGAGCCGGCGGGAATCGCCGTGACGGCGCAGGAGCGACGCCTTGCCGTCCACCCCGTACCGGGACAGTTCCGCCAGTCGCCGCGGCGGAATCGCCGAGACGTCCAGGTCCCCCATGCCAAGGGCGGCGATCTCCTCCACGCGCTGGAGCGACCACTTCATCTGCGGGCCCGACACCCGTACCGGGCCGCGTCGCAGCCGGTCCAGCTCCGAGACCCGCTCTCCGGGCGGGACGGTCAGCAGCGAGTCCAGCACCGCCCGCTGACCGACGTTCAGCAGCCCGTACAGCGTGTCCCACAACCGCTGGTTCGCCGCCTCCCGCACCGTGCCCACCAGCCGGGCCAGCCGGCTCGCCCCCGGCAACAGCACCCGGCCCTCGCGCAGCCAGCCCGCCGCCGCGTCGAACAACGCCTTCGGCCCGTCGCCGGTCGTCCACGCCCGCGCGTCCAGCCACGCGACCAGCTCCTCGCGGACCTCGGCGAAGTCCCGCCACCCTCCGGACTCCTGGATCTCCCCGGCGTGCGTACGGGCCGTACCGTCGCGCTCGCCGTACAGCTTCAGGCACGAGGCATCCGCGATCTCCAACTGCTCGGCCAGGTACTCGGCCACCTCCGCCGGCACCTGCCGAGGATCCGGCATGAACCGGCCCAGGAACCGCACACTCGTGAGCTGGACAGCGAACCCCAGCCGGTTGTGAGCCCGGCGCTTGGCCTGCACCGCCTCCCGGTCCGCGTCGTCCAGGAAAAAGTACCGCTCCAGCTCCGCCCGCGAGGGCACCTCGTGAAACGACCCGTACCGGGCCGCCTGCTCATCCGTCAGGAACTCGACCGCCACAACAGCTCTCCGAAGATCGAAAACAACGACCATCGAAGGCTCCGACGCTCAATCACCCCAGGTCAAAGCCACAACCGGACCGGAGAACCCTTAGCGCACGATCTGACACCGATGTTCCCCAGACCCCGGTATGGCGATACGCAGAATCCGGCCCATCAGTGCCCTCCCCAGCCTGCCCCCAACCGGCCCTCCTCATTGTGGCCCGCCGGCCGGGCCGTGTCCGGTCCCCGCCGAAATCGCCCGGGCGGCCGGGCGATCATGATGCTTCCGACTGTCGCGCGGGGTGGGGAACTCCTGTCCCCGAACGCGTCGTTTCGCCCCCGCCCGAACGGTCGAGATGCCCGGCGCGGAGGCCGTGCGCGCGCCCCGGGCCGGAGGGACGATGGACGAGGAGGGCCGCACCTCTGTGGCCGGACCTGACCCGAAGGACGAACCGAACCCGAAGGAGGGATGCGCCATGCTGGCGGACAGCAGGGCATTCAGCGGCTTCTCGGTACGGCGGATCGAGGACGTCAAGGATTTCTACGGCTCGACGCTCGGGCTGCGGGTCTCGGAGGACGGCGGGATGCTCTTCCTCCACCTGGCCGGCGGCAACGACGTCCTGCTGTACCCGAAGGACGACCACGAGCCCGCCACGTTCACCGTGCTGAACTTCCCCGTGCCGGACATCGACGCGGCGGTCGACGGCCTGGTGGAGCGGGGAGTGGCGTTCGAACGCTACGAGGGCTTCGACCAGGACGAGAAGGGGATCGCCCGCGAGAACGGCGGCGGCCCCGAGATCGCCTGGTTCAAGGACCCCGCCGGCAACATCCTCTCGGTGCTCAAGGAGCAGTGAGGCCCGGCCTCCTCTCCCGCGGGAAAGGGATTCCCTCAACCGGCAGGCATGCCGCGCCCGATCGGTGGTAGACGCAGGGAGTCCCGTAGGGGGGCGAGGAGGTTCTCGTGATTGTGCTCGGAGTGATTCTGCTGATCATCGGCCTGGTGTTCGGGATCTCGATCCTGTGGACGCTCGGCCTGATCCTCGTTCTGATTGGCGTGGTGCTGTGGGTGCTCGGTGCGGCCGGGCACGCCGTGGCGGGCCGCAGACACTACTGGTGAGGAGCGGGTCCGCACAGCGCTCCGGCTCCTCGGTGCCGCGCCCCGGTGATCTGCGCCGGTGAGGGCGGGGATGAACTCGGACGGCCGGGGGCGGTGGGTGACGGCGTAGTGCAGCCGGTCGCCCTGCCGCCGTCGGCCGTTTGCGTTCCGGCGCGCGGGGAGGGTCCGGCCCGTGGCGGTCGGGCCGGGTGCGGGGGGATCAGAACACGAAGACCGGGCTGCCGTTCAGGGTCGCGTTCATGACACAGGTGTTGGAGAAGGTGCTCTTCCAGGCGACGTGGCCGCCCTCCCACACACCGTCGACGGTCACGGTGACCGGGTCGTAGTGCATCGGACACGCACGGTCCGGGTTCGGGGCGGACAGCAGGCGGTCGAGGTTGCCGTCGGTGGACTTCAGCGCCGCGCAGGCCGCCTTGGGGTCGGAGTGCGTTCCCTGGGCGCTCGGCGCGCAGCTCAGGGTGGAGGCGCGCAGGAAGGTCGCGGTGGCGGGGTCGTCCCCCTTGGCGACGGCGAAGACCAAGGCGGACGGGGCGTACAGGCTTGCGGGCTTGGCCTCCGCGATGCCCGTGGCGCCGGCCACGCAGAGGAGGGCGGCGGCGGGGACGGCAGCGAAGCGGTAACGCACGACAGGACCAACTTTCGATTCAAAGGTTGAGCGCGATACTTTCTTGCGATATCGCGTTTCGGCGTGGCCGAGTCTGCCGGACGTGAAGGCGGGTCGCATATGCACCACCGATTTACGGACACGACGTTCGGATATCGGATACCGACCGGACGTTCGGCCAGCTCACGCGCGGTACGACCCCTGCGTAGCCGGCCGCCGACGGGACGTAACGGCGGCGCCGACGTACTGGATGCGGCTTCCTGACCTGCTGTCGGCCGCGCGCGGTTCACCGAACGGCCATCCAGCTTGACCGGATCGGTGCGGTTCGCCGCCCCGACGGGCCTCCCGGAAGAGCTCCCGGAAGAGCTCTCGGAAGCGGCAGGGCCCGGAGCTCCCGACGTCCTGCGGGTGCGGGCCGGGCTTCGATGGGGGAAGCTGGCGGTGGCCGCGGCACAGCCGTCGCCGCGGCGGCACGCAAGGGCAAGGAGGGGTCTCGTGGACACAGCGGGCACCCGTCGACGCACCGGCGCCATCGCCGCCCGGGCACGGACCGCGGCACTCCTGTGCGCGGCAGCCGCACTCGCCGTCGCATCCGTGCCGGTCGCGCACGCAGCGGGACCGGGACCCGCACCGGGTTCCGCCCCTGTCCCCGCGCCGGCACCGCTCGTGGTCGTCGACTGCTTCGAGGAGCCGCAGGTGCGCCCCGACGAGTACCTGCTCGCCTGCGGCGACGGCAACAACCGCCTCGTCGGGCTGCGTTGGCACACCTGGGGCCCGACCACGGCGAGGGCCACCGGCACCGACATGGTCAACGACTGCCGCCCGTACTGCGCGGCCGGCCGGTTCCGCCCGTACCCGGTGCAGGTCACCCTCAGCCACCCGCAGCCGTGGTCCGACCAGCCCGGTACGCACCGCTTCACCGTGATCCGCCTGGTTTACCCCGAGGCCGCACCGGAGCCGGTGCCGCACGACGTGACGTACAAGCTCGTCTACTGAGCCGCGGCCGCGACGCCAGCGACCGTCATCCTCCGGCGACGGGTCGTCGGGCGGGTCGGTGTGCGCGTGGATCACGACGCCCCCGAGGACGGCTGCCAAGAGGGCACGGAGTCCGGCCGTGCCAGCCAGCCAGCCCGCCCGCCCGCCAGCCGCCGGATCACCCGGGCGGGCGGTCCCGCTGGCAGCGGGGCGGCCGGGGCGGCTTGCTGGGGGGATGAGACAACACGTGCCGGGCAGGTCCCGGGAGAGCGGTCTGAGCACACCGCGGGCCGCGGGGTCCGCCGGGGTGGCCTTCGCCGTGCTGCTGGGAGCGGCGATCGTCCTGGTCCGGACGGCGCTGCCCTCGGGAGCCGCCGGGGAGGACCTCGTCCTGGACGAGGACGGGCGGACCGCGCTGACCGCTGCGGTCCACATGGTCCCGTTCGCCGGCATCGCCTTCCTGTGGTTCATGGGGGCCCTGCGGGAGCACACGGGGGAGGCCGAGGACCGGTTCCTCGCGACCGTGTTCCTGGGCAGCGGGCTGGTGTTCGTGGCCGCGCTGTTCGGCGCCACCGCCGCGGCGGGCACGGTGCTCGCCGCGGCCGAGCCGGAGGCCTTCGGCCGCCACTTCGCGTACACGCTGCTGACCACGTACGCCATGCGGATGGCCGCCGTCTTCGTCTTCGCCACCTCGGCCATCGGGCGCAGGCTGGGTGTCCTCCCGCGCCCGCTGAACGCCCTCGGGTACCTCGTCGGGCTGGTCCTACTGGTGGTGGGGGCCTCCGTGCCCTGGTCGGAGCTGGTCTTCCCGGGGTGGGCCCTGGTCATCAGCCTGTACGTGCTGCGCGTCGCCCGGCGCGGGCCGCAGCGCGCACGTCACTCCGACGGCTCCGCCTGACGGGCTGTGCCCGGCGGTGTCCCCCAAGCTGGGCCGGGGAGCCGAGGGGGCCACCGAAAGGACCGTACCTTGCTGAGGCTTGTCGTCGACCTGAACCGGTGCCAGGGGTACGCGCAGTGCGCCTTCCTGGCACCCGACGTCTTCGCGATGCACGGGGACGAGGGACTTCTCTACGATCCGCAGGCGGAGGCCGCCCAGCGCGAGCGCGTGGCCCAGGCCGCCGCGGCCTGTCCCGTCCAGGCGATCCTCGTCGAGGACCTGGAGGGCTCCGATGCCTGACACGGCGCTGGAGCAGCTCAAGAGCAGCGGCCGGATCGTCGTCGTGGGTGCCTCCCTGGCCGGCCTGCGGGCCGCCGAAACCCTCCGCGAGAAGGGGTTCCAGGGCTCGCTCACCATGATCGGTGACGAGCCGTACGAGCCGTACGACCGTCCGCCCCTGTCCAAGCAGGTGCTGCTCGGCAAGTCGGCCGCCGAACGCACGACGCTCCCCCGCCGCCGCGCGATCGACGCCGAGTGGCGACTCGGCGTGGCGGCGAGCGGCCTGGACATGGCGGGGAAGCGGGTCAAGCTGGCCGACGGCGACGAGGTGCCGTACGACCGGCTCATGATCGCCACCGGGGTGCGGGCCCGACCCTGGCCGAACCCGGCGGAGGCCGAACTCGACGGGGTGTTCGTCCTGCGGACCCGCGACGACGGGGCGGCGCTCGCCCGGCGGTTCGACGCGGGACCGCGCCGGGTCCTGGTCATCGGAGCCGGGTTCACCGGGTCCGAGATCGCCTCGGCCTGCCGTGAGCGCGGGATCGAGGTCACCGTCGCCGAACGCGGCTCCGCCCCGCTGGTGGGCGCGCTCGGCGGGGTCATCGGCGACGTGGCCGCCGAACTCCACCGGGAGCACGGCGTGGACCTGCGCACCGGGGTCATGGTGACCGGGCTGGAGGGCGATTCCACCGGGCGGGTCCGGGCCGCGCACCTGTCGGACGGCGCCACGGTGGAGTGCGACGTGGTCGTCGTCTGCCTCGGTGCGCAGCGCAACACCGAGTGGGTGATGGGCTCCGGGCTGGGCGCGGGTCCGCGCGGCATCGCCTGTGACGCGGGCTGCCGGGCCTTCGACATCATGGGCATCGTCACCGACGACATCTTCGTGGCCGGTGACGTGGCCCGTTCCCCGCACCCGCTGTTCGGCTACCAGTTCCTGTCGCTGGAGCACTGGGGCAATGCCGTCTGCCAGGCGGAGACCGCGGCCCACAACATGCTCAGCGAGAGCGCGGACCGACGTCCGCACATCTGGGTGCCGGCGTTCTGGTCCTCCCAGTTCGGCGTGAACATCAAGTCCGTCGGCGTGCCGTCCATGGGCACCGAGATCATGATCACTCAGGGTGCGCTCGCCGAGCGCCGGTTCACCGGGGTGTACGGGTACCAGGGCCGGGTGATCGGTGCCGTCACCTTCGACAACGCGCGCTGGCTGGAGTTCTACGAGAAGCAGATCGAGCTGACCGCGCCGTTCCCGCCGCCGTTCCCGACCATGGACCGGCGCTCCGAGGGGAGCAAACCGATGGACGCCGACTTCCCCGACCCGTCGGTTCCCACGCACGGACCGACCGTGACCCTCAGCGGATACTCGCCGGCCGACCGGCGGATGACGTTCACCCCCGCCGGGCACTGACCGACCCGCGCGCCCTCCGGAGGAACCGCCATGAAGCAAGGCATCCTGACCGACATCCTGGACTACGCCCACCGCGCCAACCCGTATCCGCTGTACGAGGAGCTGCGCAAGACGCCGGTCTACCACGACGGCGAGGGGCCGTACGTGGTCAGCACGTACTACGAGATCCGCGGCCTGCTGCACGACCCGCGGCTCAGCTCCGACGCGCGCAACCGGACGGCGGGCGGAGCGGACCCGCTGGGCGACGAGGACGAGGGCGGCGAGGGCGGGGCCCTGCCGCCCAGCTTCCTGAAGCTGGACCCGCCCGAGCACGACCGGCTGCGCCGGCTGACCAACCGCCCGTTCGGGCCGCCGCACGCGCCGCACCGGATCGAGAACATGCGCGGGGACCTGGAGGACACCGTCAAGGGGCTGATCGACGACATCGCGAACGGGACGTCCGGGAGCGGCGAGGGCACCGAACGCATCGACGTCGTCGACCAGTTCTCGTACCCCTTCCCGGTGACGATGATCTGCCGGCTGCTCGGCGTGCCGCGCGAGGACGAGGCCCGGTTCCACGTGTGGGCCGACACCCTCGCGGCGAGCCTGGACCCGGATCCGGACGCGGACGCGCAGGCGCGGGAGAAGGTCATCCACGACGCCCGGATGGAACTCGGCATGTACCTGGCCGGGCTGATCGAGGAGCGTCGGAAGAACCCGCAGGACGACATGCTGTCCCAGCTGGCCGTCGGCCACGGCGACCTGGCCATGTCCACCATGGAGCTGCTCAGCACGGCCGCGCTGCTGCTGATCGCCGGCCACGAGACCACCGTCAACCTGATCACCAACGGCATGCTGACGCTGCTGCGCAACCCGGAGACCCTCCAGCGGTTGCGTGCCGAACCGGGGCTGGTGGTGCCGATGGTGGAGGAGTTGCTGCGGTTCGAGCCGCCGGTGCAGATGCTGCCGCAGCGCACTCCGCTGGTCGACATCGAGGTGCGCGGGGTGACCATCCCCAAGGGGTCCCCGATGTGGCTGATGCTGGCCGCCGGCAACCGGGACCCGCAGCGGTTCGAGAACCCGGACCGCTTCGACCCGGACCGCAAGGACGTCCAGCACCTGGGCCTGGGCAGCGGCATCCACAGCTGCTTCGGCGCCCCGCTGGCCCGGCTGGAGGCGCAGCGGGCGCTGAGCGAGCTGGCCCGGCGGCTGGAGAACCCGCGCCTGCTGGAGGACCCGCCGCCCTACCGGCAGAACGCGGTCCTGCGCGGGCCGCGCCACCTGTGGATCGCCTGCGACGGCATCCGGCCCTGACGGAGCCCCGGGGAGCAGTCGACCGGTCGGCCGGCCGCACCCCGGGCGGGTCAGGAGGAGGCGGGGGTGAGGCCGGTCGGGACCTGCCATTGGTATCGGCGACCCTTGTTCGTCAGGCGCAGCCCCTGCTTCAGGACGGCCAGCCCCAGTACGTCGGAGGCCTTGGCGGCCAGCGGCACCGTGTCCCCGGCCGTGCCGTGGCCGCAGCCGAGGAGCGATTGCGCGTCCAGCGCGAGCTTGGTGAAGTCCCCGGGCGGGACGGACACGACGTCGGCGGCCCGGTCGCCGGCCAGGTGGCGGACGAGGGTCGGCCCGACCCCGGCGAACGCCGGCCCCGGCAGGCATTCCCTGATGAAGTCCAGGACGCCCTTGGTCAGGGCCGTCCCCGGCTGCGACGGGCGCTGCTGCCGGCGCAGGATGGTGCCCATCAGCGCGGATCCCCCCTCGAAGGCGACGGGGTTGACCCGCTCGTCGACGCCGAGGACGTGCCCGATGACCCGCCAGATGTGGAAGTACGCGTCCCGGTCCTCGACCGGGAGGTCCACTCCGAGCCGGGCCAGGCCCTGGGGAACGACCACCGAGAAGCTCATCAGCGTGCCGGCCAGGTCCTCCTGGTTGACGGGCAGGCCCCAGGCGGTGTCCCAGTCCTCCAGCCGGGAGACGTGGTAGCGCATGGTGGCGTGCAGCAGCCGGATCTTCTGCGTCGAGCGCAGCCCGCGCCCGTGCGGGCCGAGACCGCCGGCGTCGAGGACGTCGACCACGAACTGGGCGGTCTCCATCAGCCGGCGGTACACGCCCGTGGTCAGGCGGGTGGAGCGGTCGAGGACCTGCGCCCCGTTCGCGCAGCCGTAGCACAGGGGCAGCGAGGCGCACAGCAGGGTGGTGCAGATGTGGCCCCGATAGCGCCCGAGCAGGTCATGGCCGCGATCGATGAGCGCGGGGTCGGCCCAGGCGGGCAGGACGGCGCTCTGCTCGAAGTACTGCTGCAGCTTCGGCGGGAGCCCGGAGGGGACGGTGTCGCTGTTCTCGCCCGTCCCGAGGAGGGCGGTGCGCACCTCGCCCTCCCGACCGAGTGCGTAGACCTCCTCGATCGCGGCGTCGGCGAGCGGATCGCCGGCCTTCCGCGTCGGGGTGAGCAGTTCGTCGGTCCACTGGCCGGTCGGCATGCACGTCTCCCAGGACTCGGCTCGGCTGGCGCGACGGCCTCCCGCACCGGGGCCGGCACGGGTGCCGGCCCCGGTGCGGGAACCGCCCGCCGACGTGCATCGTTGTAGCCGGGGCGGGGCACCGGGACACGCTGCCGCGGGCCCGGTCATCCGTCCGGCCCCAGCCGAATCGATCCGCCCGTGGCCCGGACGGGTGAGCGGCTCAGCCGCCCTGGGCGGTGTGTTCGAGGATCAGCTCGGCGAGCTGCGGTACGGCCGACTCCGGCAGGGCGTGGCCGAGGCCGGGGACGGTGGCCACCCGGGCGCGGCCGAGGAGGCCGGCCAAGTGCCGTGCGTGGGCGGTCCCGGCGACGGGGTCGCGGGGTGAGTCGATCACCAGGGCGGGGACGGTGACGGCGGCCAACTCCGGTGCCCGGTCGAGGCCTTCCGTACCGGCCCGGGCGTGGGCGGTGGGCGAGTCGTGACGCCCGGAGTGCTCGATGATCCGCTCCTCCGACCGCCGGAACTCCTCGGGGTCGAAGGGGATGTCCCCGCCGTTGAGGACCCGCCAGTGCTCCACCCGCCAGTCGAGCTCGGCGGCCCGGTCGCGCGGCTCGGCCATCGTGTTCCACACGGCCAGGACCTCCGGGGCGATGTCGCTCCCGGCGGGGCCGCCGTCCAGGGCCATGGCCCCGATGAAGGTGGCCGTGCGGATCCGGTCCGGGTGGTCGAGCAGCAGCAGCTGGGTGAGCAGGCCGCCCATGGACATGCCGACCACGTGGGCCGCGTCGACGCCGAGGGCGTCCAGTACGGCGACGGCGTCGCCGGCCAGGTCGGTGACGGGGTACGGATGCTCGTCGAAGCTCCAGGTGGAGGCTCCGGTGTCGCGGTGGTCGTAGCGGATGACGCGGTGGCGGCGGGCGAGGGCGGCCACGAGGGGGTCCGGCCAGGCCAGGCCGGAGGCGTTCGCCCCCATGACGAGCAGCAGGGGCGGGGCGGCCGGATCGCCGTGTTCCTCGACCCACAGGGTGATTCCCGGGGCAACTGTGATCTTGTGCTCCATCGCGCAACCATCGCTGACGCAGCGGCCGTTGTCCAAGGAAAAACCCCGGCCGCGCCGTGTTCGGTCCCCGGACGCGCCGCGGCCGTGGGCGTGGGCCGGGCACGGTGGGCGGCTTCGGCGCATTGTCCGGCGCGGCACATCGGGAGCAGCGCTTTTCGACACCCCGGAGGCAGCCCGGGCGGGTGCGTCTCCCGGATGATCGTCTCCTGGCACCGCACCGGCATCGAGAAGGGCCCGTGCGGGTGCGTCCGTCGTCTCGAACCGGGGAGTGTGGGGCCATGTCGGCCGGAATCAAGGTGCGCGCGGTCCGCGCGGAGGACTTCGCGGCGTGGCGCGCCCTCTACCGCGGGTACGCCGACTTCTACCGGGTCGAGCAGACCGAGGAGATGGCCGGCCGGGTGTGGTCGTGGCTGAACGACCCCGACCACGAGGTGCAGGGCCTCGTCGCCGAGGACGCCGAGGGCCGGCTCGTCGGCCTCGCCCACTACCGGCCGTTCGCCCGGCCCCTGTCGGCCACCGTCGGCTGCTTCCTCGACGACCTCTTCGTCGCCCCCGCCGGCCGTGGCTCGGGCGCGGCGGACCTGCTGCTCGGCCGACTGCGCGAGATCGCCGCCGAGCGCGGCTGGAGCGTGGTGCGCTGGATCACCGCCGACGACAACTACCGGGCGCGCGGCAAGTACGACCAGGTGGCCAGCCGGACGATGTGGGTCACGTACGACATGGCCCCCGGAAGCTGATCCCGGGCGTCCGTTCGGGTGATCACGGCTGTGGTGGCTCCCGGACGCCCCGGCGGCCGCGAAGAATTTCCGGACGGAGGCATCCCCCTTCCCCGCCTCCGGAAGGAGCAGCAGCGATGCCGGGCCCTGCGGACCCCCTGCCGGCGCGGGAAGGCTGACCCATTCCCCCGGCCGCCCCCTCCGCCGACCTGCCCACCCTCGGCGTGGTCCTCAGGACGCCGCACGTCGCGAGGCTGCTCGCCGGCGCCCTGCTCGGGCGGTTGCCGTCGGGCATGGCGCCCCTCGCCCTGGTCCTGTGGGCCGCGCAGGCGGCGGGATCGGTCGCGTTCGGCGGTCTGCTCAGCGCCGTGTACGTGTTGGCCTCGGCCCTCGTCCAGCCGGTCAAGGGACGGCTGCTGGACCGGTACGGGTGCGTCCGGACGATCGGCCCGCTGGCCGCCTTCCACGCCGGCTGCCTGGGGCTGCTGGTGTGCGGGCCCGGGGCGGACCTCCTCTCCGCCACGGCGGCCGCGGTCGTCGCGGGGGCCTGCACGCCACCGCTGGAGACGAGTCTGCGAACCCTCTGGCCGGCCCTGCTCGCCGGCCCCGAGCAGCAGCGGACGGCCCTGGGCATCGACATCGGCTCCCAGGGGCTGCTCTACGTCGCCGGACCGCTGCTGACCAGCGCCCTCGCCGCGGCTCACGGCCCGGCGGCCGCCGTCGCGGCGACCGGCCTGGCGAGCCTGGCCGGCACCCTCCTCGTCCTCACCTCGCCCTTCCACCGCCGCCGGGCCGCGCCCGCGCCCGTCCCGCGCGGGGGCCCGGCCGCGCCCCTGCCGACCCGGGACATGGTCACGCTGTACCTCGCGCTCACCGGGACCGGGGCGGCGATCGGCTCGATGAACGTGTGGGCCGTCTCCGCGGCCGACACCTTGCACTGGCCCGCCCTGTCGGGGCTGATCCCGGCCGCCTTCTCCGCATCCGCGTTCCTCGGGGGCCTGGCATACGGGCGGGGCACCCGGCGCGGAGTGCCGTTGCGGACGCTGCGGCTGTCCGCGGCCGCGTTCTGCGCGGGGTGGATCCCGCTGGCCTGCCTCGACGGTCCGCATCCGGGTGTCGGAGCCGTGGCCGCGGTCACCGTGCCCGGGCTGTTCCTCACGCCGGTGGTGGGCTCCGCCTTCCTGGCCCTGGGCCGGCGCGCCCCCGCGTGCCGTGCCAACGAGGTCAACGCGTGGCTCGTCCAGTCCATGGGGGTGGGCAGTGCGATCGGCAGCCTCGTCGCCGGAAGCCTCGCCGGGCAGCCGGCCGCGGGGGTGATCGTGCCCGCCGCCGGGGCCGCCGCCACTGTGGTCTGCCTCGTACTGGGGGCCGGACTGGGGCCGGCACGGCCCGGCGCACCTCACTGAGCCGGCCGCGCCCGCCTCCCGTCGCCTGCCCGCGGCCGGTGCCCTAGCGAGGACCGGCCGGGCGGACGTACATGCTCAGGAGTGCCGAGACCGCCAGCATCAGGTTCCGGTGCGCGGCGTCCAGCCCGTTCCAGTCCGCGGATTGCCACATCACGAACCACTCCCCTCCGACGGCCACGAAGCCGAGCCCGAAGAGGAGCACGACCATGACCAGGCCGACGGTGCTCAGGGCCCGCGCCCGCGCGCAGTCCCGCCGGTGCAGCCCCCGCGCCCAGTGGGCCACCGCCAGGAGGAGCACGCCCGCGGCGGCGCACTCCCACCCGATGATCAGGACGTACACGGTGGTGTGCACCGCCGGCGAGTCGATCGCGCGCCACATCAGGTCCGGATCCTCGAACGTGGTGTCCATCGCCAGGACGTGCCGCACGAACTGCCGGTTCGTCCCGAAGTCCGTCAGGTTCCCGACGGCCGCAAGGGCCATGACCGCGGCCACGGTCAGCGTCAGGGCCGCCGCCGCGAGCTCCGGCCCCGCACGACCGAGCCGGCGCCACCGCGCCGAGGCGTTCCCCTCCCCCGCCACCGTGCCCTCCCTCCTCCGACACCGCCCGGACACCCCGCCCGGGCCGGGTTGCCCGCATGTGCACCGGCCCGTCCCTACCCCGTTCCGGGTTCCGGCAGGCGCCGTCCGGCCACCGACCCGGGGCTGTGACTCCGCACACCCTCCCTTGACCCGGGAAAGAAGGCTTACCTAAGTTCCTGAGGTATGGCCCCCCACGACCTGCCCCACGACCCCGCCGGCATACCTGACGGCCCGGGCACGACCGGCTTCGACCTCGACTTGGCCGCGCACGAGCTGCTGCGGCGCGCCCAGATCCTCGACGCGCTCGGGCCCGACTGGGACCCGGTCGAGGTGATGCGCGGCGAGGAGGAGGCGTACGACCTGCTGTACTCCGGCCTCGACGCCGAGCAGCAGCGGGTGTACGAGGACCTCGTCGCGGCCGGAGTGCTCCCCCGGCGCGAAGGCGGCGGCCGTGCTCCCGCTTGATCCGCAGGCCGACCCGGGCCGCCGGGCGTGGGTGGCCTGCCCGAACTGCGACGACGCCCGCGGCTGCGAGCCGTGCGAGACGCGGCGGACGTGCTCGGTGCACTGGCGGTACCTGCTGACGAACACCGGCAGCCTGCTGCACCTGCAATGCCCGGGCTGCACCCACGTCTGGGTGCACGAGAGCGGCTTCGGCGCCACCCGTTCCGCATGGAACCGGCTCACCGGCTGACCGCTTCCTCCACGGCCGGTTCCCTGGCCGTGGCACGGTCCGGGGGCCCGTCGGGGTTCAGTGGGGGATCCCGTCGATCAGTTCGCGCGCGCCCTGGCGGAGCAGGGCCACGGCGACGGACGTGCCGAGCGTGGCCGGGTCGAGCGGTCCGGCCCATTCGTGCGCCCGCAGGACCCGCTTGCCGTCCGGGGTGAACACCTTCGCGTACAGGGCGAGCTCGCCGTCGCGCTCGGTGGAGGCGTGTCCGGCGATCGGTGCGTTGCAGTGGCCCTGGAGCACGTGCAGGAGCATGCGCTCGGCGGTGGCCTCGCGGTGCGTGACCGGGTCACCGAGGCCGCTCACCGCCTCGATGAGCGCGGCGTCGTCCTCGCGGCACTGGAGGGCGAGGATGCCGGCGCCGATCGGCGGGCACATCCGCTGCGGTGACAGGACCTCGCTGATCGCGTCCCGGCGGCCGATCCGCTCCAGGCCCGACACGGCGAGGAGGAGGGCATCGGCGTCGCCCGCCGCGAGCTTGTCCAGCCTGCGGTTGGCGTTGCCGCGGATCGGCACGCAGCTCAGGTGCGGGTGGCTCGCGGCCAGTTGGGCGGTCCGGCGGACGGAGGACGTGCCGATGCGCGCGCCGGCCGGAAGCTCGTCGAGGGTCAGACCCGCGGGATGGACGAGGGCGTCGCGGACGTCGTCGCGCTTCAGGAACGCGGCGAAGACGGTGCCGGCGGGCAGGGGACGGTCCGCCGGGACGTCCTTGACGCAGTGCACGGCCAGATCGGCCACTCCGGCCAGCAGCGCGGCGTCCACCTCCTTGGTGAAGGCGCCCTTGCCCTCGACGGCGGCGAGGTCCCCCATCCACTTGTCCCCGGTCGTCTTGACGGCGACGACCTCGGTGGCAGTGTGCGGGTGGAGCACGGCCAGTTCCCGGCGGACGCGCTCCACCTGGGCGAGGGCCATGGGCGAGTCGCGGGACACGATGCGGATCAGTTCGGGCGCGGACATGGCGGCCACCCTAGACCCCGCAACGCGCCCGCTGCGCCGCCCGGCGCGCAACGGCCGTACCCGGCCGGGAAATTGCCTGGCAGCAGCGGGGCGGGTGCGTTACGATCACCGCGATGACCACTCACTGTGTTGACAGATTGGGGGTCCCGTCCACGTCAGGTGAGTGCTGATGGCCACTCACACCGTGAACGGGGATTCCCGTACTTCCTTCTGGCTGCGCGTGCGCGAGTACGCCGTGCCGCCCTCCATGATCGAGACCGCGACCGCCCGCCGCCGCGCCGGGGACTGGGCGGGGGCCTGTGCCGCCTCGGGTTTCGACGTCGATCTCCAACTGCGCGCCGTGGCGCGTGCCCGGGGTCAAGAGCTCGCCTCCCTGATCCGGGCCGATCTGCGCCGGCTGGCTCCCGACCTGCTGCGCTGGCACATGCCGCGGATCGCTCCCGACGGGCTGCTGCGACCGGGCCTGACCGTGCCCCTGGCCCGGTACGGTGCCGGTGGGCAGGACGGCGAGCGGCCCGTGTACCTCGTAGTGCGGACCCCGCCCGCCTGGGCCGATGCCGGCCAGCGGATCAGCCTCGCGCTGTGGGACGGTTCCGGGTCCGCCCTGGACACCGGTGCCGGACGCCATCCGCACCCCCGACCCAGCCAACGGTTCCGCCTCGACCTGCACCGGCACCTGTGGGATGCGCGGCGCGCCGGTGAGCTGCGGCTCCGGTCCGGGGCCGACCGGCCTCCCCCCGACGGCGGCTCGGCGGATCCCGCTGTGGGGCCCCTCCCGGCGGGGACGGTGCCGCAGGGGCGGCGCTGCGCCGTCGACCGGTGGGCGGCCGAGGCGCAGATCCTGCTCCGTGCCGAGGGGCGGACCGGCGGCGGTGTCGCCGTACGCCTCGGAGGCCGGCAGCGGCTGGTGCTGGAGCCGGATCCGGGGCCGGGGCCGGCCGTGGCCGGGGCCGGCGCCATCGGGGCAGGCCCGCCCGTGCTGCGCGTGTCCGCTGCGGTCCCGGACCGCGGCGGGCCCGCACTGCCGGTCCTGCCCGACGCGGCGACCTGGACGCTACCCGACCTGGAACTGCTCCGGTCCGGTGCGATCGAGGCCGAACGGCTCCACCCGCTCGTCGCCGCGGCGCTCGTACCGGCAAGTGCGTCCGCGCCGGCCGGGCCGCCCCGGACCGCGGTCGACCCGGCAGGACGGCCGCGCCTCGTCGAATGCCGGGGCTCGCGGCACCGGATCGGCTTCGTCGACGGGGTCCTCGCGCCGCTGGACCACGAGCCGGAGCAGATCCGGCGCGAGGAACTGCTCGTCGCGCTGGGCGGGCCACCGCTGCCCTGCCTCCAGGCCATCGACGAGGCGCACCGCCGCCCGGACTGCCTCGCCGGTGTCCGCGAACGCCTGGACCACGGCGACACCGCCGGGGCGCTGGCCGTCGTCGAAGCACTACTGGGCCCCGACGCCGTCCTGCGCAGCGGCCCGCTGCGCGACGCCCTGGAGGCGGCCGCGCAGCAGCGCATCACGTACGGGCTCTTCCGGGCCGGGCTCGTCGGCCCCGGACCCGACCGCGTCCGCCCGGGCCGCTCCCGCCCCCGCAACCACCGGCCGCGCCCGCGGCACGCCTCCGCCTGACCCGAAACTCCTCCCGTACCGCTGCGCCGCTGCCGGTTCGGGGTGCGCCCGAGCGCGCCCCGGCGGCATCCGGACCCGTATGCGTACTCGACCCACAGGTGACCCGAACATGTCCTCACACCTTTCCTCCGCCGTACCCGGCACCGACCCCGCCTCCCCCCTCGGCGTCGCCGCCGAGCTGCTGGCCCTCCTGCGCGACACCACCACCGAACCCCGCCCCGACCCACAGCTGGAGGCCCTGACCCTGGCCGTGGCCGCAGACCTGCCGGTCCTGCTGTGGGGCGAGCCGGGCATCGGCAAGACCGCGGCCCTCACGCAGCTCGCCGAGTCCCTGGACCTGCCGCTGACCACCGTGATCGCCAGCGTGCACGAACCCTCCGACTTCTCCGGGCTGCCCGTCATCGGGGACGATCCCGCCCGCGACGGCGTCCCGATGGCCCCGCCGGACTGGGCGGTCCGGCTCGTACGGGCCGGCCGGGGGCTGCTGTTCCTGGACGAGCTGTCCACCGCGCCACCGGCCGTACAGGCCGCCCTGCTCCGCCTCGTGCTCGAACGACGGATCGGCGCCCTCCAGCTGCCGCCCGGGGTCCGGATCGTGGCCGCCGCCAATCCGCGGGCCTCGGCCGCCGACGGCTGGGAGCTGAGCCCGCCGCTGGCCAACCGGTTCGTCCACCTCCAGTGGATCCACGACCAGGACGTCGTCGTACGCGGCCTCGGCGGGACCTGGCCGCGGGCCACCCTGCCCCGGCTCGACCCGGCCAGGCTGCCGGAGGCCGTGGACGTCGCCCGTCGCGCGGTGTGCGGGCTCCTCGCCGCCCGCCCCACGCTCGTCCACCGGCTGCCGAGCAGCGAAACCCGGCGGGGCAGCGCCTGGCCGTCACCCCGCAGCTGGGAGATGACCCTGCACCTGATCGCGTTCGCGACCGCGGCCGGCTCCTCCCGGGAGGTGCTCTCCCTGCTGGTCAGGGGGGCCGTCGGGGACGGCCCGGGGCTGGAGCTGCTGGCCGTCCTGGACCGGATGGACCTCCCGGACCCCGAGACGCTGCTCGCCGACCCGGCGGCTGCCGTCCTGCCCGAGCGGGGCGACCAGCGGCAGGCCGTGCTCGACGGGGTGGTGGAAGCGGTCCGCAAACGTCCGGAGAAGTCCCGCTGGGACGCGGCGTGGGCGCTGCTCGTGCGGGCGATGGAGACCGGCGCCCCGGACCTGGTCGTCGTCCCCGCGACCGGCCTCGCCGCGCTGCGCCGCACGGACTGGGACGTTCCGGAGGCGATCGAGCGGCTCGCCGGGGCGGTGTCCCTGTCCCGGCGGGCCGACCGCGCGGCGGCCCGGGTCGCGGCGGTCGCCGGCGCCGGAGCCGGGGACGGCCGATGACCGGGACGAGAGGCACACGCGGCGCGCCGGGAGCAGCACACCTGCCGGACGCTCCGCGCGGACTGGACCGCGACAAGCTGTTCGCCGCCCGGTTGCAGGCCGTCCGGGCCCGGCCCTATCTGGCGACGGCCCTGTTCGCCCTGCACACCGTGGAGTCGCGGCGGGTGCCGACGATGGCCGTCGACCGGCACTGGCGGTGCTACGTCTCACCGGCGTTCGTGGACCGTACGCCGGTGGAGGAGCTGGCCGGCGTATGGGTGCACGAGGTGTCGCACCTGCTGCGCGACCACCACGGACGCGGCGACCGGGTCGCGAAGGAGCGCGGGCTGACCGGCCCGGGAGACCGGCTGCGCATGAACATCGCCGCGGACTTCGAGATCAACGACGACGTGTTCGGCGACGGGCTGGCCCGGCCCGCGGGCGCCGCGGACCCGAAGTCCCTGGATCTGGACGAAGGCCACCTCATGGAGGACTACCTGCGCTGGTTCCAGCTGGGGCCGCACACCGAGGACCTGGCCTGGCTGGACTGCGGCAGCGGCGCCGACGGCCTGGAACGCGCGTGGGACCTGGGTCCGGACGGCGCGGACGGCCTCGGCACGCACGAACAGGACGCGGTGCGCTTCCGGGTGGCCCAGGGCATCACCGGCCGGCCGGGGAACGCCCCGCAGGGGTGGCAGCGCTGGGCGGAGGAGGTGTTCCACCCGCCGCAGCCGTGGCGGGAGTTGCTGGGGGCGGCAGTGCGGTCGGCGGCCTCCGCGGCCGGGGCGGGCGACGACTACACGTACGGTCGGCCGGCGCGGCGCTCGGCGGCGCTGCCCGGCGCCGTCCTGCCGAGCCTGCTGCGCAGACCGCCCCGGGTCAGCGTGGTCATCGACACCTCCGGGTCGGTCAGCGACGCCGAACTGGGCAGTGCACTGCTGGAGGTCGCCGCCATCTCCCGCGCCGTGGGGGGCCGCCGCGACCTGGTCACCGTCGTGCCGTGCGACGCAGCGGCCCGGATCGCGCACCCGCTGTGCCGGGCCGAGGGGATCCCGCTCGTCGGCGGCGGGGGCACGGACCTGCGGACGGGATTCGCCAGGGCACTGCGCGCGAGACCCCGGCCGGACGTGGTCGTGGTCCTGACGGACGGTCAGACGCCCTGGCCGGACACCCAGCCGCCGTGCCGGACGGTGGTGGGCCTGTTCCCCCGCGGCCCGAGGGCATGGCAGGTGGAGGAGGACCCCGACTACGAGCCGGACACGCCGCCCGCATGGGCACAGGTCGTGGAGATCGGCTCCTCTCCCGGCGGCCGGTGACCCGCTCCGCGACCGGTCACGGGACCCGGATCACTCCTGCGGGTGGAGGAGCGGAACTTCTGGCTGTGGGCACGGTTCCTGTCCACGTACGAGCAACACCGCTCCCCCCTACGACGAACAGGGAACACCATGTTCAAGAAGGCCGCGAACACGGTCGCCGTCGCCGCCACGATCCTCGGCGCCGGCGCCGCCCTGGCCTCCCCTGCCATGGCCATCGGCAACGACAACGGCGTCAACACCGTCAACGGCAACGACTCGGCCCAGATCTACGGCAACCAGAAGACCGAGGGCGCCATGAGCCCGCAGGCCTCCCTCATCCAGGGCTCCGCCAACAAGCCGTGCATCGCCCTGCCGGTGAAGGTGAACGCCCAGTCGCTGCTCGCGCTCCTCGCCAACATCGGCGTCCAGGACGTCAACGTCGCGTCCAACCCGATGAACCAGCAGTGCGCCGAGAACTCCACCCAGGCCAAGGGTGACGAGACCCTCTCGCACATCCTCAGCAACATCCCGGTCCTCTCCGGGAACCTCTCCGCCGGCAGCTGACCGACCGGCACGGGCCCGACCCTGCACGGGCGCCCCCGCGGCCATCGCCGCCGGGGCGCCCGTGGCCGTTCTCCGGGCCCTCCGGTCGCCGGTCGGGGGACGGTGGCCGACCATGGAGGGGCAGTGCAGTCCGGGGGGCTCCCCGCGGGAGAGGCCGATGGCGGACACCGATGTGCTGATCGTGGGCGCCGGCCCCGTCGGACTGACCGCGACGGCGGAGCTGCGCCGGCAGGGCGTGGAATGCCGCGTCATCGACCGACTGCCAGCGCGCCTGCCGTACGTCAAGGCGGTCGGGATCCAGCCGCGGACCCTGGAGCTCTGGGACCGCATGGGCATGGTCCGCGCCGCCCTGGAGGCCGCCGTGCCGATGCGGGGCCAGCTGGTCTACGCGGACGGCGTCGCGCAGGGGCGTTTCGAGCTGCGGCTTCCGCCCGAGGTGCCGTACGGCTTCGCCGCACTGCCCCAGTACGAGACCGAGCGCATCCTGGAGGAGCACCTGGCCCGCTTCGGTACCGGGATCGAGCGCGGCGCCGAGCTCGTGTCGTTCACGCAGGACACGGACGGGGTCCGGAGCCGGATCCGGACGGCCGGCGGCGGCGAGCAGGAGGTCCGGTCGCGGTTCCTCGTCGGCTGCGACGGCGCGCACAGCACGGTCCGCAAGACGCTCGGCCTCGGCTTCGACGGGGGAGCGTTCCCGGAGGAGTACATGCTGGGGGACGTGGAGGTGGACTGGGGCCTGCCGGCGGGCTACGGCGTACGTGCCGTGCACCACGGCGCCGACGGGGCCGTCGACGACATCCTGGTCTGCATCCCGCTGCCCGGAGACCGCCGCTACCGCATGTCGATGCTGGTCCCGCCCGAACTGTCCGCCGACGGCGGCGGCAGCGGCATCAGCGGGCAGGGCGCGGGCGACGGGATCGCCCACGGGCTGGAGGGCGGGCGGCGGCCCGGGATCGAGCACATCCAGGCCGTCCTCGACCGGCTCTCGCCCGAGCCGGCCACAGCGTCCGCCCTGCGCTGGTCGTCGGTCTTCCGCATCAGCCACCGCCTGGTGGACAGGTACGCCGACGGCCGGGTGTTCGTCGCCGGCGACGCCGCCCACATCCACCCGCCGACGGGCGCCCAGGGGATGAACACCGGTATCCAGGACGCCTACAACCTGGCCTGGAAACTGGCCCTCGTCCTACGGGGCAGGGCACGCCCCGGGCTACTGGACAGCTACCACGCGGAGCGGCACCCGGTCGGCGAAGAGGTCGTCGCCCGCACGGTCCGGCACGCCGCCGGGGGTGTCCAGGCCGACCCGGAGGACGCCGCCACCCTCGTGCTCCGCGAGGCGCAGCTGCTGGTGGCCTACCCCGACAGTCCCGTCGTCGGCCCGGGCACCGCGGCCGGGCACGGCCCGCGCCCCGGCGACCGGGCGCCGGACTGCGGCGGGCTGATGGGTGACATCGCGACCGTACCGCTGCGCCTGTACGACCTCCTGCGCGACCGGGGGCACGTGCTGCTCCTCTACGCCGAGACCGTCGCGGTGCTGGGCGCCTGCGCCGAACTCGCCGACGCGGCCCGCCGGTCGGCCGGCGGCGCCCACGCGGACGCACCGGCCGTCTGGCGGGCGTGCCGCTGCCGGTCTACCTCGACGGTCGCGGCGAGTTCCGCCGGACGTACGGGACCACCGGCTCGGCCGCCTTCCTCGTACGCCCGGACGGCTACCTGGGCACGCGCGTCGCCCCGGTCACGGCGCCGGAGGCGGCCGCGGATCTCGCGACCCACCTGGCGCGCGTCTACCGCGCGTGACCTGCGGCCCACTAGGCTCCCGGTGCACCCGGAACGCGTAGCTTCGGAGGGGCCGTGCTCAAGGGCAGGAACGCAGTCGTCACCGGTGGGTCGCGGGGCATCGGCCGGGCCGTGGTCGAACGCCTGTGCCGCGACGGGGCGCACGTGGTCTTCACCTACGCCACCCGCGAGGACGCCGCCGCCGAGGTCGTGCGGACCGTGGCGGCGAACGGCGGCCGGGCCCGCGCCCTGCGCGTGGACCTGGCACGGCCGGAGGGCCCGGAGCAGCTGATGGAGGCCGCCGAGGCACACCTCGGCGGCCTGGACATCCTGGTGAACAACGCCGCCCTGGCCCTCACGCCGACCCCGCTCGCCGAGACGGACGAGACGGTGTTCGACGAGGTGATGGCGGTCAACGCCCGGTCGGTCTTCCTGACCACCCGATACGCGGCCCGCCGGATGCGCGACGGGGGCAGGATCGTGAACATCTCCTCCCTGAACACCGTACGGCCCGCCCCGGGCATCGGGCCGTACGCCGCCAGCAAGGGCGCCGTCGAGCAACTGACGGCCGTCGCGGCCCGGGAGCTCGGGCCGCGCGGCATCACCGTCAACACGATCTCCCCCGGCGCGACGGACACCGAGCTGCTGCGTGGTACGAACCCGCCGCAGGCGCTCGACGCCGTCGCCGGGATGACCCCCCTCGGCCGGCTGGGTCAGCCGGCCGACGTGGCGGACGTCATCGCGTTCCTCGTCGGCCCGGACGGCCGCTGGATCACCGGCCAGAACCTGCGGGCGACGGGCGGCCTCGCCTAGGCCGGCGTCGGTGCACGGCGACGTCGAGCGCCCTTCAGGAGCCGGGAGCCCGGGGCGGCTCGGGGTCGGCGAGGACCTCGTGGACGACGCGGCGTGCGGTGGCCGTCATCGTCGGGTTCGTCTCCCGGTAGTAGTTCAGTTCCAGGAGGGCGACGGACAGGGCCCAGCCGCGGCCGCGCGCCCAGGTCGCGTCGTCGACGTCCGCGGCGGCCCGGAAGGCGTCCCGTGTCCCGGCGGGGAGGACGTACCAGGCCGGGAGCAGGTCGACGGCGGGATCGCCCAGGCCCGTGCAGCCGAAGTCGATGACGGCGCCGAGCCGGTCCCCGGCCAGCAGCAGGTTCCCGGGCTGCAGGTCGGCATGGATCCACACGGGCGGGCCGGGCCACTGCGGGGCCCGCAGCGCGGCCTCCCAGGCGGCGGTCACCGCGGCGCGGCCGGCGTCGACGTCGGCGGGGGTCCGCAGGCCGGCGATCGCGGCACGGGTGGCGGCGTCCCGCGCGGCCAGGGTCTCGCTGCGGTAGGAAGCGAACCCGCCCGCGGGGTCGATCCGGCGCAGCGCGGTGACGAAGCCGCCCAGGTCCCGGGCGAGCGCAGTGGGCTCGGCGATCGCTCCGGCGGCCGGGACCTCGCCGTCGAGCCAGCGGTACACGGCCCACGGGAAGGGGTAGCCCTCGCCGGGGGCGCCCTGGCCCAGCGGCACGGGAACGGGGACCGGAAGGGACGGCGCGAGCCGCGGCAGCCAGGTGCACTCCCGCTCGATGTCCTCGGCCGCCCCCGCGGTGCGGGGCAGGCGCACGACCATCCGCTCGCCGAGCCGGTACATCACGTGCGAGGTGCCGTGCCGGTCGACGGGCTCCACGGGCAGACCCGCCCAGCGCGGGAACTGCTGTGCGATCAGGCGGTGGACGAGCGAGGGACCGGTGTCCGGCTCGTCCGTGTGCATCTTTGCTGCGGGCACGGTTCCCTTTCCGGCAGGGGGAGTTGCGCGTACCGGTCCATCCGACCGCCGCCCCGCCCCCGCCGTCAACGCATTTCCCGCGGGACCGGGGCCGACTGCCGACTGCCGACTGCCCGTCAGCTGCCGTCCTTGGCGTCGGAGTCCCAGACGAGGTGTGCGGCGCGTACGACCCGGCTGTGCCGGCCGCCCATCCGGCCGGTGCAGCGCACCAGGTAGGAGCCGTCGAGCTGGCGGTAGACGAGCCGGCGGCGCTCCTGGAGGAAGGTCCCCACGGTCATGGTGCGCGCGGCCTGCTCCAGGGCCCGTTCGGCCTCCTCCCGGGTGCCCTCGAACGCGCTCAGGGTTTCCAACTGCCCGCCTTCGTCCCCCTGGTACTCCGCCAGCTTCTCCGCGGTGATGATCCAGCGGTGGCGCTGTATGCCGTCTTCCATGTACTCCCCTGATCCCGGTGCCTGCTGATCCCGGTGCCCGTTGCTGCCGTTGACGCGCAGAGTATCCGGTGCCGGTTGCCCGTCACCTGTTGCCGGTCGCCGCAGCGGCCGGCACGGGCGGCTCCTGGGCCACGCGGGGCGCGGCGGGCGCCGAGTCCGCTGCGTGAACAGTCGGTTGATGTGCCGGGCGGGGCGGGTCGCAGGTGCATATGCTCCTCCGTGCGCCGGTCGCGGCGCGTGTCCGAATGCCTCGCGAGCGTAAGGGGACCGCCCCGTGAGTGTCCGAATTCAACCCTCCTCCCAGGTCGACGGCACCGCCGAACTCGGGGACGGGACCACCATCTGGGATCTGGCGCAAGTCCGGGAGGAGGCACGGCTCGGCCGCGACTGCATCGTGGGGCGCGGGGCGTACGTGGGACCCGGTGTGCGGATCGGGGACCGGGTGAAGCTGCAGAACTACGCACTCGTCTACGAGCCCGCCGAGCTCGGCGACGGGGTCTTCATCGGGCCGGCCGCCGTTCTCACCAACGACTTCTACCCCCGGTCCGTCGACCCCGACGGCAGGCTCAAGCGCGGCGACGACTGGGAGGCCGCCGGGGTGGTGGTGGCCGAAGGGGCCTCCCTGGGGGCCCGTTCGGTGTGCGTGGCGGGGGTGCGCGTCGGACGGTGGGCGCTGGTCGCGGCCGGGGCGGTGGTGTCACGGGACGTGCCCGACTTCGCTCTCGTGGCGGGGGTGCCGGCCCGCCGGATCGGCTGGGTGGGCCGGGCCGGGGTCCGCCTGGTGGAGCGCGGGGTCGAGCCGGGGGTGTGGGAGTGCCCGCGCACCGGCGCGCTGTACGAGGAGGCGGACGGGGCGCTGGCCGAGCGGGACGGTCGGCCGGAGAAGGGCTGAACTCCGCCCCGGCCGGCCCGGTCGCCCCGGTCGCCCCGGCCGTGGGCCGGGCCGGAGCCGCGGCGGAAGCCGGGCCGCGAGGCCCAGCTGACGGCCCGTCGGAATTTGGGCCACCGGCATTTCCGCAAAACCGCAATCAACGAACACCCTTGGGCATACCTTGTCCCTGTACACGGGTTCTGAGCAGGCAACAGGCCTTGTTCAGTGGGGGGTTGTACACGACGGGGGCATCGCGGACGAAGCGGCGGCAGGCGCGCTGACGCGCCTGCGCGGCGCTGCCGTCCGCATGTGCTCCGGTCCGGGGCATCGCTGGGGGGATCCAGTGGGCGGCTCCGGACGGCCGCGTCCCGGGGGCGTTTCACACCGTCACCGCCGACGCGCGCGCCATCCTGCGCGCTCCCCTCCCCGGAACGGCGATTCAGAGGGGGTAGGTGTGTTGGAGCCGTACAGCCCGGCCCTGCGACAGGGGTCGGGCCGAGGGGCGCGGGGCACCCGCGGAGCCGGGGTGGGGACCCGGTGACCGCCGCACGACGATTAGGAGCACTGGCACAAGAGGACCCGTCGCTGCACGCGCTCGCCGAGCGCCTGCTCGCGCTCGCCGAGGCGGGCCTGCCGCAGATGTACCTGCCGGGCCCGGAGACCTTCGTCTTCACGCGGGCGGGGACCGTCGCACCGGACGGCACGCGCCGGGTGGAGAACCGCGGGACCAGCACCCGGTACGCGGCCATCACCGCCCTCGGCGCGCAGTACCTGCCCGAGGACCGGCAGCAGGCCGTGTTCGGCGGCCACACCGCCGCCGCGTTCACGAACCTGCTGGTGGAACGGCTGCCCGGGGTCGACAACCTGGGCGACGCGGCGCTCATCGCCTGGGCCGCCGCCGAGACCGGCCACCCCAAACTGGCGGACGCCCTCGACCGGGTGGCCTCCCTGGACGACCCCGACCGGCCGCAGTACACGGTCGAGGCGGCCTGGGTGCTCTCCGCCCTCGTCGCCGCCCGGACCGCGCTGGACGTGGAGGACCGCCTGGCGGCAGCCCGCGACCGCCTGTTGGGATCCAGGGCGACGACCGACAGCCCGCTGTTCCCGCACGCCACCGCCCCCGGGCTGGTCCCCGGCTACCGCTCGCACGTCGCCTGCTTCGCCGACCAGACCTACCCGATCCAGGCGCTGGCCCGGCTGCACGCGAGCGGCCCGGACCCGGAGGCCCTCCGCGCCGCCAACATGTGCGCCGCCCGGATCTGCACCCTCCAAGGGGACGGCGGCCAGTGGTGGTGGCACTACGACGCCCGCACCGGCGGCATGGTGGAGGGCTACCCGGTGTACAGCGTGCACCAGCACGCCATGGCCCCGACCGCCCTGTTCGACCTGGCGGACGCGGGCGGCACCGACTTCGGCGCGGCCGTCCGCCGGGGCCTCGGTTGGATGACGGCCGTACCCGAGATCAGCCGGCCCGACGGCACCCCCCGCGAGCCCATGATCCGGGAGGATTACGCGGTCACCTGGCGCAAGGTGTTCCGCGGCGACCCCGCCAAGGCGGTCCGGGCCGCCCGCGGGCTCACCACCCGGCTGGCCCCGCAGGCGCGGCTGGCCCCGCTCGACCGGCTGTTCCGCCCGCTCTCGGTGGACCGCGAGTGCAGGCCGTACGAGTTCGGCTGGCTGCTGCACGCCTGGCTGGGGGGAGTCCAGAGATGAGCCGACGGCAGTCCCTCTTCGGGGTCGCGCTCGACGCCCTGACCATGGACGAGACCGTACAGCGCTGCCTCGACGCGGTACGCCGCGGCGAGCAGATCGAGATCGGCATGGTGAACGCCGCCAAGCTGGTCGCGATGCGGCGCGACCCCCGCCTCGCCGCGGCGGTCTCGGGCTGCGACCTCGTCCTGGCCGACGGGCAGGCGGTGGTGTGGGCCGGCCGGATCCTCGGCGTACGGCTGCCCGAACGGGTCGCGGGAATCGACCTGTTCATGCGGCTGCTGGCCGCCGCCGAAACCGCGGGGATCCCGGTCTACCTGCTCGGCGCCCGGCAGGACGTGCTGGAGATGATGCGCGACCGGGTCGCCGAGCGGTTCCCGAAGCTCCGCGTGGCCGGCAGCCGCAACGGCTACTTCGACGACTCGGAGCAGCCCGACGTCGCCGACGCCGTCGCGGACAGCGGTGCGCAGCTGCTGTTCCTCGGCATGACCTCGCCCAAGAAGGAGATGTTCACCGCCGGCTACGGCAAGCGCACCGGCGCCCACGTGGTGCACGGCGTCGGCGGCTCCTTCGACATCCTGGCCGGCATCACCAAGCGGGCGCCGCTGGTCTGGCAGCGCATGGGCCTCGAATGGTTCTACCGCACCCTCCAGGAACCGCGGCGCCTGGGCAAGCGCTACCTCACCACCAATGCCGCCTTCCTGGCCATGACGGCCAGGGAGCTCATCCGCCGCACACCGTCTGCTGCCGGTTCCGCGAACAGGAGTTGCTGATGCGCGTAGTCGTCGTGGGACAGGGATACGTGGGCCTTCCGCTGGCCATCAGGGCCGCCGAGGTCGGGCACCAGGTGATCGGGTACGACGTGGACACGCGGCGGGTCAAGAGCCTCGCCGCCGGCGAGTCCTTCGTGGAGGACGTCGCCTCCGAGCGGATCGTCCGGGCGTTGGAGCGGGGCACCTACCGGCCGAGCGACCTGGCGCGCGACTGCGGCGGCTTCGACGTCGCCGTCGTCACCGTCCCGACCCCGTTGCACGAAGGCGCCCCCGACCTGAGCTACATCGAGGAGTCGGCGCACACCCTGGCCCGCTTCCTGCGGCCCGGCGCGACCGTCGTCCTGGAGTCCACCACCTACCCGGGCACCACCGAGGAGCTGTTCGGCCCCATCCTGGAGAACGGCTCGGGCCTCACCGCCAGCGCCGACTTCCACCTGGGCTACAGCCCGGAGCGCATCGACCCCGGCAACGCCGTCTGGGGCTTCCAGCAGACCCCCAAGGTCGTCTCCGGCGTGGACGCCGCCTCCCTCAAGGCGGTGGAGGCGTTCTACGCAAGCCTGGTCGACAAGACGGTGCCGGTGCGCTCCCCCAAGGAGGCCGAGCTGGCGAAGCTGCTGGAGAACACCTTCCGGCACGTGAACATCGCCCTCGTCAACGAGATAGCCATGTTCGCCCGCCACCTCGACATCGACGTGTGGCAGGCCATCGAGGCGGCGTCCAGCAAGCCGTTCGGCTTCATGAAGTTCACCCCCGGCCCCGGGGTCGGCGGTCACTGCCTGCCCATCGACCCGTCGTACCTGTCCTGGCGGGTGCAGCGCGAGCTGGGCCAGAGCTTCCGCTTCGTGGAACTGGCCAACGACATCAACAACCACATGCCCGAGTACGTCACGCGCCGCGTGATCGACGCCCTCAACGCCCGGCGCCGCTCGGTCAACGGCTCCCGGATCCTGCTCCTGGGACTCGCGTACAAGAAGAACACCGGCGACGCCCGGGAGTCGCCGGCCGTGCGCATCTCCCAGCTGCTCCTGGACATGGGGGCCAGGGTCCGCGCGGCCGACCCGCACGTGGTGGAGAGCATCAAGGTCGACGCCCGGCTCGTCCGGGTGGAGCCGACCCGCCGGGAGCTGGCCGCCGCCGACGTGGTCGTCCTGCTCACCGACCACGACTCCTTCGACTACGCGATGGTCACCGAGCACGCCTCCTTCGTCCTCGACTGCCGCAACCGGCTGTCCGGACCCACGGTGGAGGTGCTCTGACGCCATGGCCGTGACCAGGATCGTCTGCGTGGCCGGAGCCCGGCCCAACTACATGAAGATCAAACCGGTGATGGACGCGCTGGAACACCGCGGCGCGGAGGTGGTCCTCGTCCACACCGGCCAGCACTACGACGAGTCCATGAACGACGTCTTCTTCCGCGACCTCGGCATCCGTCCCCCCGACCGGTACCTCGGCGCCGGATCCGGGACGCACGCCCAGCAGACCGGCCGGGTGATGGCGGCCTTCGAGCCGCTGATCGAGGAGCTGTCCCCGGACGCCGTCGTGGTCGTCGGCGACATCAACTCCACCCTGGCCTGCGCCCTGGTCACCGCGAAGGCGGGCCCGCTGCTCGCCCACGTGGAGGCGGGCCTGCGCAGCCGGGACTGGAGCATGCCGGAGGAGGTCAACCGGGTCGCCACCGACCGGGTCAGCGACTACCTGCTGGCCCCCTCGCCCGACGCGGCCGCGAACCTGCGGTCGGAGGGGTACCGCGAGGACCAGATCCACGTCGTCGGCAACGTCATGATCGACACCCTCCTCGCCAACCTGGAACGGGCCCGGGCCTCGGACGTGCTCGACCGGTACGGGCTCACCCGCGGCGGCTACGGCCTGGTCACCCTGCACCGGCCCGCCAACGTGGACGACCCCGATGCCCTGCGCGGCCTGCTGAAGGCCCTCGGCGAGGTCGCCGGCCGCTGCCCGCTGCTGCTGCCCGTGCACCCGCGGGCGGCGGAACGGCTGGCCGCGATCGGCGTCCCGGGCGGCATCCGGCTGGTTCCGGCCGCCGGATACCTGGACTTCATCGCGCTCCAGGACGGCGCCCGGGTCGTGCTCACGGACTCCGGGGGCGTCCAGGAGGAGACCACCGCCCTGGGCGTGCCCTGTGTGACCCTCCGGGAGAACACCGAGCGGCCCGTCACGGTCGCGGAGGGCACGAACGTCCTGGCGGGCACCGACCCGGAGCGGATCACGGCCACCGTGCACCGGGTGCTCGACGACCCGCCCGCTCCCCGCTGCCCCGCGCTGTGGGACGGGCGGGCGAGCGAGCGCATCGCCCGGGTCCTGCTGGAGGGCGGGCCCGCGCGGACCCGGCTGCGGCCCACCGACCTCGCCCGGGGCGGGGCGGCCGGGGCGGTGTGACACCAGGCACCACGGCACGACTACAAGAAGCAAGAACCGTACACATCGCAATGACAGGCGGCGGCGCGTCGGACACGGCGCCGCCGCGAGGGGGAAGGCATGGATCTCGCGGAGATCTGGCGGGTCATGCGCAGGCGCTGGTACGTCCTGCTGCCCGGACTGCTGATCACGGCCGCGCTCACGACGGGCGTCTACCTGCTGGTCCCGGTGGAGTACCGGTCCCAGAGCACGGTGACCCTGCTGAACTCCAAGAAGGCCACGGTGGCCTTCGACGGCAACCCCTTCCTGAGCACCCAGGCCTCGCTCACCGGGATGGCCGACGGCCTGGCCCGCAACCTCAACTCCGACGACTCCAAGGCCGACCTCACGGCACAGGGACTCACCGGCGAGTACGAGGCGAAGATCGCCGACAACGCGCAGGGGCCGTTCATGTGGCTGATCGTCACCGGGACGAACCCGGCGGCGGTCCTGAAGTCGGACCAGATCCTGACCGCCTACGCCGAGAAGCGGCTCCAGGAGTTCCAGGCCCAGCAGCAGGTGACCCCGGAAGCCATGATCCGCATGGCGACGATCGTCCCGCCGCAGAAGCCGGAGCCGCAGACCAAGACCCGGCTCCAGTACCTCGTGATGGCGGGGGCGCTGGGCTTCGTGCTCAGCCTGGTGGCGACCTTCTTCGTGGAGGCCCGCCGCCGCAAGCCCGCCCGGCCGGGCCGGCACCGGCCGGCCGCACCCGAGCCCGGGGCCGAAGCCGGAACCGGGGCCGAAGCCGGGGCCGAAGCCGGGGTCGGAACCGAAGCCGAAGCCGGAGCCGGCACCCCCGAGGCCGTGTCCAGCAGTGCGGGGCCGACGTGACCGGGCCCGCGACCGGGACCCAGGCCCCGCCCGAAGCGCCCTCGCTGGGCCGCAAGGTGGGCTCCGCCGCCCGGTGGAGCCTGGTCAACACGGTCGTCATGCGGCTCGGCAACTTCGCCACCGGCATCATCCTGGCCCGGTTCTTCCTCGGACCCGAGGCCTGGGGCGTCTACGGGATCGCCCAGACGGTCCTGCTCGTGCTGCTCTCCGCGAACGAGCTCGGCGTCTCGCTGGCCATCGTGCGCTGGGAGGGCGACCCGCGCCGGTTCGCCCCGACCGTGCTCACCCTGAGCGCCGTGTCCAGCTGCCTGCTGTACGCCGCCCTGTTCGCGGCGGCTCCGGTGGTGGCCCGGGTACTCGGCTCGCCCGAGGCGTCCGGGGTGCTGCGGGTGATGTGCGTGTGCGTCGTCCTCGACGGGCTGTCGCAGGTGCCCGCCGGCTTCCTCACCCGGGAGTTCGCGCAGGGCCGGCGGATGGCCGTCGACTCCGTCAACTTCGTCCTCAGCACCGCCGTGACGCTGCTGCTGGCCGTCGAGGGCTGGGGCGCGATGAGCTTCGCCTGGGGCTCCGTCGCCGGAAACGCGGCCGCCCTCGTCGGCTGCTGCCTCGCCGCCCCCGGCACCCTGCGGTTCGGCTGGGACGCCGCCCAGGCCCGTGCCCTGCTGGGCTTCGGACTCCCGCTCGCCGGGGCCAGCATGCTCGCCCTCGGCGTCGTCAACGTCGACACCATGGTGGTCGGCTCCTCCCTCGACCAGCTGGCCCTGGGCTTCTACGTGCTCGCCTTCAACATCTCCGGCTGGCCCGTGCGGATCATCTCCGAGGCGGCCCGCCGGGTGTCCTTCGCCGGCTTCTCCCGGCTGGCCGACACCCCGGACGCACTGGCCGGCGGATTCGGCCGGGCCCTCGGCGTCGTGATGACCGGCACCGTCCCGCTGTGCGTGCTGCTCGCCGCACTGGCCGCGCCGATCGTCGAACTCGTCTACGGCGCGCGGTGGCTGCCCGCGGCCGCCGCGCTGCCCTGGCTGATGGCGCTGGGCCTGGTCCGGATCGCCTGCGAACTGGCCTACGACTGCCTCGTCGCCGTCGGACGGCGCCGCTCCCTCATCGGGGTCCAGGCCCTGTGGCTGGTCGTCCTCGTCCCGGTCCTGGTGGTCGGCGCCCGCTCCGGCGGGATCGTGGGCGTGGCCCAGGGCCACGTCCTGGTCGCCGGCGCCGTCGTCGTGCCGGTCTTCCTCGTCACCCTGCACCGCGCCGGGATCCGCCTGGGCACCGTGGCACGGGCCTGCGCCTGGCCCTTCCTCGGGGGCGCCGTCATGGCGGCCGTGGTCGTGGGCCTGGAGCGGCTCCTCGGCGACGGCGTCCCGGCCCTGCTCGCGACGGGGGCCGCCGGCACCCTGGGCTACGTGCTGTGCGTGCTGCCCAGCCTGGGCTTCCTGCGCGGCACCACACCCGCCGCCACGGCGGCGGCGAAGGGATAGCGACCGTGGCACACGACAGGAAGCGCTTCACGGCCTGGCTGCTGGCCGGGCTCGTACTCGTCACCGTCATCACCCTGTACCAGGCGCAGCGGACCGGGATGGGCGAGCCCGCGGCCGGCCCGTGCCCGGAGAGCGCCCTCGACTGCCCGGGCCCCGGCACCGGCACCAGTCCCCCGCCGACGACCGCGCCGTCCCCGGGGCCGAGCACCGGCGAGACCGCGAGCTCGACCCCGGCCCCGCCCTCCGCCACTCCCCCGCCCGGCAGCAGCGGACCGCCGACCCCGGCCCCGGGCTGCTCCTCCCCCGGTGCCTGCGGTTTCCCCGACGCGTCCACCACCGGGCCGCGGATCGAGCTGGAGCGGCACGACACGGGCAACATGTCGGTGAAGACCGACGGGACGGTCATCCGGGGCTGGGACATCCGCGGCTCCCTCGACGTCTACGCCAACGACGTCACCATCATCGACAGCAAGATCACCTCGACCAACTGGTGGGGGATCAACCTGCGTCCCGGCTTCAGCGGCCTGAAGGTCCTGTACACCACCATCACCGCGATCCCGGGCAAGGGACCCGACAACGGGGGCGTCAACTACGCGGTGTCGAACATGGGCGGCAGCTCGATCGAGGTCGGCTGGTGCGACATCTCGGTGTTCGGCAACGCCCTGTCCATGGGCCAGGGCGACCTGCACGACAACTACGTGCACGACATCGTCGCCTTCCGCAACAAGACCGGCGAGTGGCAGCACACCGACGCCGTCATCAGCGGCGGCGGCAACAAGGGCCGCCTCACCGTCCGCCACAACACCCTGCTGAACCCGGTCCGGGTGGACCAGGGGGCCACCGCCGCCGTGGGCCTGTTCGCCGACACCGGTGTCGTCTCCTCCGTGGTCGTCGAGCGCAACTGGCTGGCGGGCGGGGCCTACACCCTCTACGGCGGCGGACCCGGAGCCACCGGCATCAAGGTCACCGACAACGTGTTCTCCACCGAGTACCACCCCGCGGCCGGGGCCTACGGCACGGCCACCGCATGGAACGCGGGCGGCGCCGGGAACGTGTGGAGCGGCAACCGCATGGCCGACGGGAAACCCGTCCCGCCCCCGGCCTCCCCCTGACGACCGAGAGGACATGATGCGGCGCATCGCCCGGGCCCCCTGGGAACTGCTGAAGCGGGCCTTCGGCTGGCTGGTGCTGTTCGAGGCCAGGAACAAGGTCCTGCTGGCCCCGTCCGCCGTGCGGCTGCGCCGCTTCGAGGACGCCGAGACCCGCCGGCTCGCCGCCCTGCTGGGCCGGCCCCCGACCGCCCGGGTCGCCACCGTGATCGCCACCCACCGGCGTCCGGAGGCACTGCGCGCGGCGGTCCGCTCGGCCCTCGGGCAGACGGTGGCCGACCAGGTGGTGATCGTCGTCGACGACGGCGCCGGCCTGCCCGAACTCCCTCCCGATCCAAGGCTGTTCGCGGTGTCCCTGACCCGCAACACGGGCACGGCGGGGGTGGTGCGCAACGTGGGGATCCGGCTGACCCGCTCGCGGTACGTGGCCTTCCTGGACGACGACAACCTGTGGGAGCCCGACCACCTGGAGCAGGCGCTGGCGGTGCTGGAGCCGCCCGGCGGGCCGGACGCCGTGTACACCGCCCTGCGCCGGGTGCTCCCCGACGGCTCCGAACGGGACGTCCTGTCGGTGCCCTTCGACCGGCACCGGGCCGCCCGCGAGGCCTTCCTCGACACCAACGCGTTCGTGGCCCGCCGCACCCGGTCGCTGTACTTCAGCCGGCTGCGGCGCACGCCCGAGGTCCTGCCGCGGGAGGACTGGGAGCTCGTACGCCGCTACGGGCGCCGGCACCAGGTCCGGCACCTGCCCCGCCCCACCGTCCGCTACCTGGTGAACCCGGGGAGCTTCTACACCGCCTGGGACGGGCAGGCGTCCCCCGGGTGACCCGGCCGGGTCACGGCCCGGGCGTGGCCCGCAGCGCGGACGGGCTGGCCAGGGCCCGGGCCGCGGCGAGGCTCGCGGGGCGGCCGAGGGCCGCCCGCGAGGTCTCCCGCAGCAGGACGGCCGCGCGGAACGCGGCGGTCGCGGCCGGGCCGTGGCGGCGTCGGTAGAGCCGTACGCGGTTGAGGGTCAGCAGCGTCCACAGGCGCGGCGAGACCTGGGAGTCCCCGCCGAGGTGGACGGCGGAGGCGGCGGGCTCCAGGCGGGTGGCGAAACCGTGGTCGCGGGCCCGCAGGCAGTACTCGGTCTCCTCCGAGTACAGGAAGAAGGACTCGTCCCAGGGCCCGCAGGCGTCGAGGCAGGGGCGGGACAGGGCCATCAGCGCACCGGTCGCCCAGTCGGCGACGGTGGCCCGCCGGTACGCGGCCGGGTCGGTGACCAGTTCGCTGAGCAGCGGGAACCGGCCGGCGCGGCGGTTGCCGATCACGGCCTCGCCCAGGGCGCGGGTCACCCGCGACTCCCGGCGCAGCGAGTGGTGGAGGGTGCCGTCCTCCTCGTACAGCAGCGGGACGCTGATCCCGACCCGGCGCCCGCCGGACAGGGGCGCGTCGAGGGCGTCGACGAGGCGGGCCGCGCAGCCGGTCCCCATCCGGACGTCCGGGTTGCACACGAGGGCGGCGCGGAAGCCGCCGTCCCATCCTGCCGCGGCCTCCAGGGCGGCGTTCACCCCGGCCGCGTAGCCGGCGTTGCGGCCGGTCCGGACGACGGTGGCGTCCGGGGCGAGGGAGCGGACGAGGTCCGCGGTGCCGTCGGCGGAGTCGTTGTCGGCGACGACGAGGCGCCAGTCGAGGCCGGTCATGCCCTCGGGCAGGGAGGCGAGGAACGCGGGCAGCACCCGGGCGCTGTTCCAGGTGACGACGAGGACGGCTACGGGACCGGTACCCGGGCCGGGGTGACGGGAGGACATGGGGACTCCGCGGTTCGGGGCTTCGGCGCGGCGCGCCGGATGAAGCCGAGGTAACTGCCTCCGGCGGCGATCGTCAGGAAGAACATCCCGGCGAACATCGGGAAGCTGAGGCTGTCGAAGGTGGCGCTGATGACGAGGGAGACCACGGCCGAGGCGAAGAACGCCTGCCCGAGCTCCCGGTCGGATTCGGTACGGGCCAGGCGACGGATGGCGCCGCCCTGGTGGATGCCGGTGAAGAACAGCACCAGCAGGACGGCGAGTCCCACCAGGCCCATTTCCGCGAGGGTGAGCATGTACTGGTTGTCGGTGAAGAAGTACAGGTTCGGGGTGAACGTGCCGAAGCCCCGGCCGAACAGCGGGCGCTGCTCCAGGTAGGGGACGATGGCGCCGTACTTGACGGTGCGGGCCTGGGTGCTGCTGTCGCCGTTGGAGAGGAACGAGGCGAACAGGGCCGTGATGGTGCCGATCAGGCCGGGAATGATCACCTTGAACGCGGCGACCGCCCCGCACAGCAGCCCGATCGCCGCCCACCGGCGCTCCGGCTTCCAGCGGGGCAGCATGACCAGCACCACCAGCAGGGCCCCGATGATGGAGGTCCGCGACACGGTGAGCGGCAGTGCGCCGCCCATCAGCACCACGGGCGCCCAGCGCCGCCAGCGGGCCAGGTTCCTGCGGACCGGGTCGAAGGCCTGCTGGACGGCGAAGGGCAGCAGGATGGCGAGCATCCCGCCGAACTCCAGCGGCTGGGCGGTGGTGGAGCGGGGCCGGGTGAACGAGCCGCGGTCCAGGGTGGCGATCTGCGGGACGCTGGACTGCAGGCCCGGGATGCTGATCTTGTCGGCGATGTTCGTGGCGGTGAAGAAGTCGTAGAAGCCGATCGCGGCCACCACCGCCCCCATCACCACCATCCGGCGCAGCAGCACGTCCAACCGGGAGCGGTCGTGGATGCCGGCGGTCACCAGCACCACGAGGGACACCCACACCAGGAGCCCGATCAGGCCCCGGTCGGCGCCGAGGACCTCCTTGTGCGAGCTGCCGCGGGTCGCGTTGGCGAGGTACGAACCCAGCACGGCGAGCGCGAGGACGAGCATCGCGGTCCGGGGCAGCCGGGTCCCGGGGACCGGGCGGATCCGGCCGGTCAGCCAGGTCGCCAGGTACCAGAGCAGGCAGAGCAGGGCGTAGGCGTTGGCCGGGGTGCCCACCCCGCCGAGGCCGGGCAGGGTCAGGTTCGACGGGATGAAGAAGGCCAGCGCCAGGTAGCCGGTGAGCAGGGCGGTGGCGTCCAGGTTGCGCCCGCGGCGACGCCCGGGGAGCCGGTCGCTGGCGGCGCGCAGGGCGGCCCGCCGGGACCTTCGGGGGGCGGGGGTGTCCGCTGCCCCGGCTGCCGCACGGGCGGCGGCCTCGGCGGCGGCGCGCCTGCGGAGCCGGGCCGCGAGTGCGCCGTCGGTGACGAAGGAGAGCGTGAACCCGGCCGTGGTGCCGAGGATCACCACGCCCAGCACCTGCTGGTAGCGGCTCTTGAGCAGCGGCACCGGGGTCTGCGGCAGCACGACGGGGGCGGTCTGGACGAAGTAGGCGGGCTGGACACCGGCCGCGGTCTGCAGGGCGCCCAGCTGCTCTCCGGCGAAGGAGGTCAACATGTTGGTCTCCTGGAGCACCTTCGTCCGGTCGGTGCCGGTGACCGACAGGGTGAGCATCGGCCCGGAGGTGTTGGCGGCGAACCCGACCGCGTACGGGTCGGTGACGCCGAGGCCGTGGAGGGCCCGGGCGGCGTCCGCCCCGGAGAGGGTGCGGATCAGCACGTCCGCGGTGACCACCAGCGAACCGCCGGCGTTCGAGATCGGGTTGCCGAAGGTCGGGGCGAGTTCGGCGACGGCGGTGGAGTCCAGCAGGGCCACCGAGCTCTCCGACTGGTACTCCACCGGCACCGAGCGGTACAGGTGCAGCCCGGCGAGCAGGCCGAGCAGGGTCAGGGAGACCATCACGTACCAACGGCGGCGCAGGACGGCCCCCAGGTCGCGGATGCTCATGCGCGCCCCCGCGAGCTGCCGGATTCGATGGCGGGCCGCGGGATGTCCTGCAAGGATCGTGCAGGACGGAAGGAATCCCCGTGTCGCCTGGTGAGTTGGTCCGTGCGCTGCGTCGGCGCTGGTACGTCCTGGTGGTGGCGACGGTGCTCGCCGCGGCCGGAGCGGTGCAGGTGCTCCGCCCCACTCCGGTCCATGTGAGTGCGGCGATCGTCGTGCTCAAACCCCCGGTCACCGGGCGGCATCCGAACCAGCTGACCAACCTCCAGCCGCCGCTGGCCGCCGTCTCGTACGCCGTGGTGCAGCAGTTGGAGTCGGCCGAGGGCCGGGACGAGCTGCGCGCGAAGGGGGTGACGGCCGACTACCGGCTGCTGCCGCGGAACAGCGGCACGAGTGTCACCCCGCGCTATCTGATCCCCTCGCTCCAGGTGCAGGCCGAACACACCGACCCGGAGGCCGCGAACGCCGCGGTCCGCGCGGTGGTCGAGGCGTACACCCGGCGCGTGACCGCGCTGCAGGACGCGGAGGGCATCCCGGCCGCGTCGCGGATGAGCGTGGACCAGCTCGTGCCTCCGGCCGCGGTAGCGCAGCAGGGCACCAGGAGCCGGGCGCTGGCCGGCATCGCCATGCTGGTCGCGGTCGCCGGGGTGCCGGTGGCCCTGTGGACCGACCGGCTGCTGGTACGCCGGAACCGGCGCCGGCGCGAGGGCGCCGACGCCGGAACCGGGAGCGGTGCGGGGGCCCCCGCCGGGGCCGGGGCCGGGGCCGGGGCCGGTGCCGGGGCCGGAGGCCGGTGCCCGGGCGGGGAGCGGGTGCCGGGCGCCGTGGCGGCCGGCTGAGCCTTCGGGGTACCGCGGGCGGGGCCGCCGCGCGAGGCGGCGGTCCCGGTCGTGCGGAGGGAGCGGATGGTGCGGGTGGTACGGGTGGTACGGGGCGTGCCGGTGGTCCATCAGATCCCTCGCCGCTTCCACGACTGCCACCACAGCCACTCGCGCCCCCGGTCGGCGACCGCCGAGAGCACCAGCGGCTGGAGGTACGGCATGGTCCGCGCCCCGATTTGGCGCCGCCGGACCAGCGCCCGGTACTCGGCCAGTGCCGTGTACCGGGGCACGCATTCCGCGGCGAAGGCCTCCAGCTCCTCCACCGGGACCACCCCGGTCCGGCCCCGGTCGTACGCCCGGTAGGCGCGCCGCAGCGCGTACCGGGCGAGCCGGGTCCGGGCGGCCCGGGACAGCCGGACCTTGTCGGGCAGCAGGTCCCCGCACTTGTCGAGCACCGAGTCGAAGGCGACGAGGCGCTGGCGGAGGTCGTCGAGCTGGCCGCCGAAGTCGGTGGTGGACATGTTGTTGCCGTGGACCCGGTAGAAGGCCTGGTCGGCGCCGCGGACGTAGCCCACGTCGGCGTGCGCCGCGAGCCGCATCCACATTTCGATGTCGCCGGCGTGCGGCAGCTTCGGGTCGTAGCCGCCGACCTTGCGCTGGAGACTGGTGCGGACGACCACCTCGGGCGAGGTGATGCATCCGGTGCCCTCCCGGAAGCGGCGCTCCAGCCACCAGCGGCCGGGGTAGACCACGGACCCGGTGGACCGCGTCCGGGCCTGCGGGAGCGGGCCGCCGTGCCGGAAGCGCAGCGGCCGCCCGTACGCGAACCCGGCCTCGGGGTGTTCGTCGAGCAGGGCCGCCGCCCGTACGAGGGCGCCGGGGACGAGCCGGTCGTCCGCCGAGAGCAGCGCGACGTAGTCCCCGTCGGCCCACTCCAGCAGGCCCTCGTTGTAGGTGGCGATGTGGCCGCGGTTCTGTTCGTGCACGCGGACCTCGATCCGCGGGTCGCCGGCCGCGAGGGCCCGGGCGACCTCCCCGGACCCGTCGGGCGAGGCGTCGTCGATGATCAGTACCCGGACGTCGACCCCCTGCTGCTCGTCCAGGACGCTGCGGACGCAGTCGGCCAGGAAGTGGCCGTAGTTGTAGCAGGGGATCACGACGCTGACCGTGCTCACTGGCCGCTCACCTCCGAGGACAGCCCGGCCTGCGCGGCGGGCGGCGGGGTCGTGGTGAAGACCGGGCCGACCCAGTAGTTCACCGATCCGAAGGTGTTCGTCGGGAAGACGGTGGAGGCGCCGTACTTGTAGAGCCCGTTGGCGCCGCCGGTCCCGTCGGCCGGGGCGACCAGCGGGTACGAGCGGTGGGCGGCGGCGAAGTAGCCGCCGTCGACCGAGTAGTTGCCGTTCGGTGCGTGGTAGGAGACCACGTACGTGGTGCCGGCCGTGGTGGGTACCGGGGTGGCGAAGTTCAGCTGCTGCCAGCCGGACAGGGTCTCGCTGCCGAAGGTGCCGGTGGCGAGCAGCTGGCCGGAGGCGGACCACAGGCTGCCGGTGTGGGTGCCCGTGTTCCTCGGCCCCTTGTAGAAGGTGACGCCGGTGACGTAGCCGTCCACGGCTGACTGGAACCTGGTGCCCAGTTCCACGGAGTTGGTGTCGCCGACCACGTTGGCGGTGCTCGGGGTGGTGGTGCTGTTCCACAGGGTGCAGGGGCAGTTGACCTGCGGCGGGTTGGGGCTGGTCGTGAAGGTCCAGGTGACCGGATCGGGCATGGTGTTGCCCCACAGGTCGGAGGCCTTCACGGAGGCCGTGTAGGTGGTGTTGAGGGCCAGTTCGCCGGCCGGGGTGAAGGTGACGCTGTTGGAGGCGCCGAAGACCTTGCTGCCCGGTACGGCCGCCCCGCCCGCGTCCTTGACGGTGAACTGGAGTCCCTCGGAGTCCACGGCCGTGCTGAAGGTGGCGGTGACCCCGGCGGTGATCGCCGTGCCGGTGGCCGCGGACTGCGGGGAGGTGGTGCTGACCGTGGGCGGGGTGGTGCTGGCCGTGGAGGTGTCCAGGACGGCGTCCACCCAGTAGTTGCTGCCGTTGGCGGCGGTGGACGGGAAGCCGCCGGTCGCGCTGTAGCGGTAGACGCCGTTGCCGCCGTCGGTTCCGCTGCGCAGTGCGGTCAGCGGGGCCAGGCCGGCTTCGGCGCCGGCGAAGGTGTTGTCGAAGGAGTACCCGCCCTTCGGGGCGAAGTAGGAGGCGACGTAGGTGGTGTTGGGTTTGACGGGGACCGGGGTGGCGAAGTTCAGCTGCTGCCAGCCGGAGGCCGTCTCGTTGGTGAAGGTGCCGGTGGCCAGGCGCTGCCCGGAGGCGGACCACAGGCTGCCGGTGTGGGTGCCGGTGTTGGCCGTGGACTTGTAGAACCGGACGCCGGTGATGGAGCCCGGAACGGAGGAGCGGATCTTCACACCGAGCTCGACGGCGCTGCCGTCGCCGGCGTTGACCGTGCCCGGCACGGCCGCGGCCGGCCAGACGGTGCAGGGGCACTGCTGGGGCCCGATGGTCAGCGGCACGGTGGTGGTGGCGCCGATGTTGACGCTGTCGTCCACCGCGCGGACCTTGACCTGCAACGGTCCGGGGGCGGTCGGGGTCCAGGTGTAGTTCCAGGACCCGACGCCGTTGGTCGCCTTCCAGGTGGTTCCGCCGTCGGTGGAGACCTCCACGCGGGCCACCACACCGCCGCTGTCGGCGGCGGTGCCGGTGACGGTCACGGGGCGCAGTGCGGGCACGGTGGCGCCCGCCGCGGGGCTGGTCACCGTGACGGTCGGCCCGGTGGTGTCCGTGGACGCGGCGGCCGCGACCAGGTCGGACTGGAGGCTCTTGGGTTGGACGCCCATGTCGGCGAACACGTTCACCGTCGCCTGCTGCATCCGCTTGTCCTCGGTGACCACGACGGCGTCGGGATTGGACGTCGGCATGTTGGTCAGGCCCCAGGACCACTGGACGGTGCCCGCGCCGAAGACGAGCGCGCGGGAGGTCGGGTCGCGGAAGGCGACGAGGCTGTGCGTGGCGGTTCCGTTGCCGTAGGTGTTGCCGTAGTCGAGGCGGAGCTTGCCGTCCTCGATGTCGACGGTGGTGGAGGACAGCTGGATCTGGCCGGGCGGACGGGCCGCGTCCTCCACGTCGCTGTCCCACTCGTAGCCGAGGGTGCCGGCCGGGAACGTGGCGGTCTGGGAGGGGGTCAGGTTCGCGACGGTGGTGTTGCGCCACAGGCGCATCTTCGCGAACCGGCCGGGCACGGTGATCGCGTCGCTGCGGTAGCCGTTGACGCTGAACAGCGAGCCGGTCAGCTGGTTCTGCGGCTGGTAGGGCCGTCCGTTGGTGGCGCTGGCCGGGTCCATGAAGGTGCCCGTCCAGATCCCGCTCGGGTCCGGGACGCCGTTCGGCTGCGGGAAGGAGAGCTTGGTCTCCTTGTAGCAGACCAGGGTCCGGTCGGCGGTGTTGGTGCCGTCGATGCTGGGGGCGAGCCGGGTCTTCCAGAAGATCTCGTTGCCGCTGAAGTACGTCTGGTGCTGGCCGGCCTTGCGGGCGGCCAGCGCGTTGGTGAACTGGTCCTGGGTCCAGTACTCGTCGTGTCCGGAGGACATGAAGACCTTGTGGTTGCGGAGCAGGGTCGCGCCGCGCTTCGACATGTCGATGCCGGACATGTAGCTGACGTCGTAGCCGTTGCGCTCCAGCCACGAGATCATCTGGTACTCGGATCCGTAGATCCCGTTCTCCCCGCCGATGTCCATGGGCCGGTTGTAGCTGACCTCGTAGGCGCGGCCGTCCGGCGCGGGGCCCGCACCGTCGTACAGGTCCTGGCCGCCGTAGTTGTTGTACGCCTGCCAGGTCTGGTCGCTGGTCTGGACGATGATGTCGGAGTGGCTGGCGTCGTTGCGGACGACGAACGGGTAGGGCATGACGCCGTTGCCGTCCGCCTGGTCGAAGTTGGCGATGTACACGCCGGAGACCGCGTCCGCGGGCACCGACCACGTGACCGTGGTGGGCCAGTTCCCGCAGTCGACCAGGCCGGTCGAGGCCTTGGTGGTGCAACTCGCGGGCTGGCCGCCCGGGGCGACGTTCGCCGGGTGGGTCTGGGCCGCCTGCGCCGCGGTGGACATCAGGCGGGCCCCGTCGCCCCCGTAGTGGCCCAGCCGGTAGACCGAGACCCGGTACGGGGTCGGCGACTGGACCTTGAACTGCACGGTGTCACCCGCCTGGACGCTCATCTGGGCGCTGAATCCCTTGATGTCGCCGTAGGCGCTGGGCGAGAACCAGTCGGACATCGGTGTGCCCGGCTTGGAGTTCTCGCACACGATGGCGTTCGTGCCGGGACCGCAGGGGTCCACCGCCCCCGCCGACGCGGACGGAGGCAATACCGTGGCCATCAGGGCCGCGACCACGGTGAAGAGGCCGTACCTGGCCCACCGTGTCCGTCTTTTCATGTGTACCTCTTCGTTTGCGTCAGCGCAGGGCGTTCGTGAACGCGTCCACGACCCGCTGCTGCTGGGCGGCGGTGATCTGCGGGAACAGCGGGAGCGAGAGCATCAGGTCCGCGGCCTGTTCGGCGTGCGGGAAGTCTCCGCGGCCGTGGCCGAGGTGGGCGAAGGCCGGGGTGAGGTGGACGGGGGCCGGGTAGTGCACGCCGGCGCCGATGCCCTCGGCGTTGAGCTTGCCGACGACCTCGTCCCGGTCGGCTCCGCTGATGCGGACGACGTACAGGTGCCAGACGTGGACGTTGCCCTCCGCCGTGGCGGGGAGGGTCACGCGGCCGGCGGCGGCCAGGTCGCCCAGCAGCTCGTCGTAGCGGGCGGCGGCGGCGCGGCGGGCGGCGTTCCCGTCGGCCAGCCGGGCCAGCTTGGCCCGCAGCACGACGGCCTGGAGCCCGTCGAGGCGGCTGTTGAACCCAGCGACGTCGTGCCGGTACTTGGCGGTGCCACCGTGGTTGGCCAGTGCCCGGACCAGGCCGGCCGCCTCCTCGTCGTCGGTGACGACCGCGCCCGCGTCCCCGTACGCACCGAGGTTCTTGCCCGGGTAGAAGCTGGTCGCGGCGATCGCTCCGCTGCCGGGCGGGCGGCCGCCGCGGGTGGCGCCCTGGCTCTGCGCGGCGTCCTCGACGATGCGGGCCTGCGCGGGCAGCCGTTCGGCCAGCTCCGCGGCGGGGGCGCACTGTCCGTACAGGTGGACGGGTACCACGGCGCGGGTTCTCGGGCCGACGGCGTCGAGTGCGGCCTGCGGGTCGATCAGCAGGGTGTCGGGGAGGCAGTCCACGAGGACGGGGCGGGCGCCGATCCGGTGCACCGCTCCGGCGGTGGCGATGAACGTGTTGGCGGGCAGCACCACCTCGTCGCCGACGCCCACGCCCACGGCCCGCAGGGCGAGTTCGAGGGCGTCGGTGCCGTTGGCGACGCCGACGCAGTGTGCGACCCCGGCGAAGTCGGCGTACTCGCGCTCGAAGGCGCGGACCTCCTCGCCGCCGATGAAGGCGGTGCCGGTGAGCACGCGGTCGAACCCGGCACGTAACTCCTCCGCGATCTCGGCGTGCGCTGCCTTGAGGTCGACGAGCGGTATCTGGTTCATCCGGCGGTGCTCCCCATCCGTGTCTCCGGCCGGTGGCCGGTCTCCTTGCCTTCGGCCCGCGTCCGTTCGGCCCGTGCCCCGTCGGCCCGCAGTTCGTCGAGGGCCGGGGCGCCCGCCTCGCGCAGCCGGCGGGCCGGGCTGCCGGCCCAGACCTCGCCGGGCGGCACGTCGACGAGGACCGTGCTCCCCATGCCGGTCAGCGACCAGGCGCCGACCGTGGTGTGCTCGCGGACCAGGGCGCCCGCGCCGACGTAGGCCCCCCGTCCCAGCCACACGCCGCCGCCGAGGCGGACCCCGGAGGCGAGCGTGGCGAAGTCCCCGACGGTGTCGTCGTGGGTGAGGACCACGTGCGGCATGACCGCCACGTGTGCGCCCACGCGTACGGCGGCGGTCAGCACGCAGTGTGCGAGCAGCACCGTGCCGGGGCCCAGCTCCGAGGACGCCGAGACCGCGGCCGTGGGGTGGACCACGGTCGCGTAGCGGCTCTCGGGCAGGGCCAGGCGGCGTACCAGGCGGGCCCGTACCCCGTAGTCGCGGGGGCTGCCCGCGCAGACCACGACCCGGGCGGTGGCCGGCAGCCGGTGCGCCAGGTCGCAGTCCCCCAGCACGGGCACGCCGTCGACGTCCCGGCCGTGCAGGGCCGGGTCGTCGTCGAGGTGCCCGGCCAGCCGCCAGCGCGGGGCGCGGCCGCACGCCAGGTCGGCGGCGGCTGCGTCCCGTACCGCCTGGGCGGTCTCGCGGGCGAAGCCGCCCGCGCCGACGATCAGCAGGTCCTCGGTGGCCTGCCCGGTCATCCGCCGGCCTGCCCGCGCAGCACGGCCACGACCCGGTCCTGCTGCTCGTGCGTCATCGTGTGGAACAGCGGCAGGATGAGCGAGTCCCGGGTGATCCGCTCGGTCACCGGTAGCGGCGCCGCGGCGTGTCCGGCGTACGCGGGCTCCAGGTGGGCGGCCATGATCCCGCGCCGGGCCGAGATCCCGGACTCGGCGAGCACGGCGAGCAGGTGGTCCCGGCCGACGGGGAAGTCCTCGCCGAGCAGGACCCAGTACGACTGGAAGTTGCCCTCGCCGTACGCGGGGTCGCGGACCGGGCGCAGGCCGGGGATGCCGGCGAGGAGTTCCGCGTACCGGGCGGCGAGGGCCCGCCGGCGGGCCACGATCGCGTCGAGCCTGCCCAGTTGCACCAGGCCGACCGCGGCCTGGATGTCGGTCATCCGGTAGTTGTAGCCGACCTCGAGGTAGCTCTCGGCGATCGGTGTCCTGCTGGCGTGCCGCTGGGCGGCGGACACGTTCATGCCGTGCTCGCGCAGCCGCCGCAGCCGCTCGGCCCATTCGGCGTCGTCCGTGGTGACCATGCCGCCCTCACCGGTGGTGATCACCTTGCGGGGGTGGAAGGACCAGGCGGCGATCAGGGCGCCGTGGCCGACGGACTTGCCGCCGACGGTCGCGCCGATGCCGCAGGCGGCGTCCTCCAGGAGGGCGACGCCCCAGTCGGCGCAGGCGGCGCGCAGGGCGTGCACGTCGGCGGGTACGCCGCCCTGGTGGACGGCGAGGACGGCCCGGGTCCGCGGGGTGCGGACGGCGTCGACGGTGGCCGGGGTGAGGTTGCCGGTGGCCTCGTCGACGTCGGCGAACACCGGGTGGGCTCCGGTGTAGCGGACGGCGTTGGCGGTGGCGATGAACGACAGCGAGGGGACGACGACCTCGTCGCCGGGGCCGAGGTCGAGCGCGATCAGGGCGAGGTGGAGGGCGGTGGTGCACGAGCTGACGGCGATGCCGTGCTCGGCGCCGACCCGTTCGGCGAAGGCCCGCTCGAACTCGGCGACGCGGGGACCCTGGGCGACCCAGCCGGACAGCACCGCGTCGGCGGCGGCCCGGGCCTCCTCCTCGCCGAGCCACGGGACCATGACGGGGATGCGGGCGGGGGTTCCGGGGGCGCTCATCGGGCTGCCTCCTGACCTGCGGCGGGGTCGGCGGCGCGCTCGGCCCGCCACCAGTCGACGAGGTCCCGCAGCCCGCTGGGCAGGTCGATGCGGGCGGTGAAGCCGAGGCGTTCGGCGGCCTGCACGGTGTCGGCGAGCCGGCGGGTGACGCCGTTGACGGCGCGGGCGGGCCCGTGTTCGGGCTCCAGTCCGTCGGCGTCCATGGCTGCGAGCAGGCCGAGGGCCAGCTCGCGCAGACTGGTCTCGGTGCCGCTCGCGACGTTGAAGACCTCGTCGGTCAGGTCCGATGCGGCGGCGAGCAGGTTGGCCCGGGCGATGTCCCGGACGTGGACGAAGTCCATGGTCTGTGTGCCGTCGCCGAGGATCAGGGGCGGTTCGCCCGCGGCGATCCGCTCCATCCACCGGATCAGGACCTCGGTGTACAGGCCGTGGATGTCCATGCGGGGCCCGTACACGTTGAAGTACCGCAGGGCCACGTAGTCCAGGCCGTACATGGCGTGGAAGCTGCGCAGCATGCCCTCGTTGAAGGCCTTCGCGGCCCCGTAGAAGGTGTCGTTGTTGTACGGGTGGTGGCGTTCGGTGGTGGGGAAGGACTCGGCCAGCCCGTACACCGAGGCCGAGGAGGAGGCGATCACCTTGCCCACTCCGGCGGCCACCGCCGCCTCCAGCACGTTGAACGTGCCGTCGACCATGACCTCGTTGGCCAGCCGCGGTTCCTCCGCGCACTGGGTGATGCGGATGGCGGCCAGGTGGAACACCAGGTCGGCGCCCTCGGTCGCCTTGCGTACCGCGGCCGTGTCGCGGATGTCCCCTTCGACGACGTCCACCACGCCGCTCGACAGGGCGCGGGCCAGGTTGGCCCGGCGTCCCCGTACGAAGTTGTCGAGGACGACGACCTCGCGGGCCCCGCCCTCCACCAGCAGGTCGACGACGTGCGAGCCGATGGTGCCCGCTCCGCCGGTGACCAGGATCTTCTTGTCTCGAACCGTGCTCAACGCCTTGCCCCCACTGAGTCTGTCGTGTTGCTGCGTGCCGGGCCCGCCGCGCTGTGCGGCGCGGCGGGCCGTGGCGTGGTGTGCGGTGGAACGGTCAGCGTCCGGTGCGCAGTCCGACGACCGCGCCGCGGAATTCCAGGCTCCGGGAGGCTGCCTCCAGGATGTCGAGCACCTGGAGGCCGGCCCAGCCGTCGGTGAGCGGCCGGCGGCCCGTTCGGATGGCGGCGGCGAACTCCTCGACCATGCTGCGCAGGGCCTCCTTCTCGCCGATCGCGGGCGCGACCATGTCGCCGCTGCGGTAGGAGACGAGCATGTCGCGGCGCTCGGCCTCGCCGATCTCCTGCGGGGCGGTCAGCTCCACTCCGCGGTCGTAGACGGCGATGCGCTGGGCGGGGTTGAGGTCGTCCCAGACCAGGGTGCGCTTGGAGCCGCCGACCATGGTGGTGCGGACCTTCACCGGGGACAGCCAGTTGACGTGCACGTGGGCTATGGCGCCGGTGTTGAGCTGGAGGGTCAGGTAGGACACGCAGGACTGGCCGGCGCCGATCGGGTCGGCGCCGTGCGCGGCGACGGCGACGGGCCGGACCTTGTCGGGGAGGATGAAGTCGAGGACGGAGAGGTCATGCGGGGCCAGGTCCCACAGGACGTCCACGTCCTTCTGGACGAGTCCCAGGTTGATCCTGACCGAGTCGAAGAACTGGATCTCGCCGAGTTCGCCGGATCGGACCATCTCGCGGATGCGGACCGCCGCCGGGGTGTAGCAGTAGGTGTGGTCGCACATGAGGGTGAGGTCGCGCTTCTCGGCCTCGGTCACCAGCCGCAGCCCGTCCTCGTAGGTGGCGGCGAGGGGCTTCTCCACGAGGACGTGCTTCCCGGCGCGCAGGGCGGCGAGGGCGACGTCGAGGTGGGTGCCCGCGGGGGTGGCCACGGCGACCGCGTCGACAGCCGGGTCGGCAAGGACCGCCCGGAGGTCCGAGGTGGCCTGGACCGTGGAGTACCCGCCGAGGACCCGGCGGGCCCGGTCGACGTTCAGGTCGCACAGCCAGCGGAGCCGGAACTCCGGGCTGGCCTGGAAGTTGCGGACGAGATTGGGGCCCCAGTAGCCCGCGCCGACGACGGCGACACCTAACGGCTTCACCCGCCCCGCACCTGCCGCTGCGGTGTCCTGCCCCGCGTCCTTCGCGGTGTCTTTCACAGTGTTCCCCTTCTCCGTTCCGCGCACGCCCGCGGGCGTGACGACAACCCATGGCGGGGACGCGTGCGAAGGAAGGGGGTGCCGTCGGCGGCGGGCCGGGCGCCTGCGCGACCCGTGCATGACCCGCCCCACGGTGATGGCCCCCCACGACCGATGCCCTACGTGTTCCACGTACTTCCGCCCCCCGGCCGACCCCGGCGCCCCACGCGCCGTTCCGGCCACGGATGCGCGGCCAGTTCCCCCCGGCCGCCGCACCCGTCTCTTCCCCAACTTCCCTGCTCCGGCGGGACGTCAACGCTGCCGAAGCACGCCGAATCCGGCCGGCTCCGTTCAATCTAGACCACCAGCCCTACGGCCGGGGCGAGTTGGGGGAAACAGCCGGAACGCAGGTTCAGGGCGTGCATACTTCCCGGGTGACCAGCATCGTGATACCGGCCCACAACGAGGGCCGGGTCATCGGCCGCCTGCTCGACGCGCTCCTGGCTGAGGGACCGGAACCGGGCCGTCCGGAGCCGGACATCGTCGTGGTGTGCAACGGCTGTACGGACGACACCGCCGCGGTGGCGGGCGCGCGGGGCGACCGCGTCCGCGTGGTGGAGATCCCGACCCCCTCCAAACACACGGCACTTCGGGTCGGCGACGAGCACGCGCGGGGCTTCCCCCGGCTGTACGTGGACGCCGACGTCGTCCTCGGCGCGGCCGGCGTCCGGGCGCTGGCCGGCGCCTTCGCCGCCGGTCCCGAGCTGCTGGCCGCGGCCCCCGGCCGGGACATCCCGCTGTCCGGCTGCGCCTGGCCAGTCCGCGCGTACTACCGGGTCTGGCAGCGGCTGCCGGCCGTCCGCGAGGGGCTGTTCGGGCGCGGGGTGATCGCGGTGTCGGAGCAGGGGCACGCCCGGCTCGCGGCCCTGCCTCCGCTGATGGCCGACGACCTGGCCGCCTCGCTCGCCTTCGGGCCCGGGGAGCGGCGGGTGGTCGAGGAGGTGCGGGTCGTGGTGCGCCCGCCGCGGACCTGGGCCGACCTGATCCGGCGCAAGGTGCGGGCCTCGACCTCGTCGGCCGAACTGGAGCGGTTCCAGGCAGAGTCGGGCGCGGGGGCGGGAGCGGGAGCGAGGCCCCAGTCGCGGCCGGGGACGGCGACGGGCGCGTCGCCGGCGCCGGGCGCGTCGCCGGCGCCGTCCGCCCGAACGGGCGGCGGCGACCTGCGGGCCCTGGCGCTGGCTCAACCGCGACTGCTCCCCGCGATCGCGGTCTTCGTCGTGGCGGCCCTCGCCGCCCGCCGGGGCTCCCGCAAGGCCATCCGGACCGGGGACTTCTCCACCTGGCTGCGCGACGAGAGCAGCCGGCAGGACTGACGCCCGCCGGGCGGATCACGGCCGATTCCCGTCGTACGCCGCCCGGTTGGCCCGTACACCCACTAGGGTTCCCCTCGCGTGTACGAACGTACGTACCCGCGTCGCACGGCCGCGTCCACGCGGCCCGGACCGTCGGCTTCGGGAGCTGCAAGCGCATGTACCTGGCGGACCGCACCGCGCCCGGCGGCACCGAGGGCGTACCGGGTGACGGGCCCGCCGTCCGGTCCCGCGCCGTCGCCCCGGCGGTCCTCGCCCTGGGCACGGTCAGCCTGATCACCGACGTCTCCTCCGAGATGGTCAGCGCCGTCCTGCCGCTGTACCTGGTCGCCGGGCTCGGCCTGAGCCCGCTCGGCTTCGGCGCGCTGGACGGTCTGTACAACGGGGTCAGCGCACTGGTGCAGTTGGCGGGCGGCCACCTCGCCGACCGGGTCCGCAACCACAAGCTGATCGCCGGCATCGGCTACGGCCTGTCCGCCCTGTGCAAACCGCTGCTGCTGCTCGCCCACACCCTCGGCCCGGTGAGCGTCGTCCTCGCCCTGGAACGCACGGGGAAGGGACTGCGCACCGCTCCGCGGGACGCGCTGATCTCCCTGTCCACCCCGCCCGAGTTACAGGGCCGGGCCTTCGGCGTGCACCGCGCCATGGACACCACCGGGGCCCTGCTCGGCCCCCTCGCCGCCTTCCTCATCCTGGGCGCGGCGGTCGACGGGTACGACGCCGTGTTCGGGGTCAGCGGCTGCGTGGCCGTGCTCGGGGTGGTGGTGCTCGTCCTGTTCGTCCCGTCCGGCGGCGGCCGCCCCGGTACGGGCACCGGCACCGGACGGACACGATCCGGCTCCGGATCCGGAGCCGGAGCCGGATCGAACGCGCCCGCCGCCGACACGTCCGCCACGTCCCCCGACGCGGCCGCGGAGCGGGCCGCGGTCAGCCTGCGCGAGGCGCTGTCCCTGCTGCGCCTGCCCCGACTGCGCGCCCTGGCGGTCTGCGCCGCCCTGCTGGGACTGACCACCGTCAGCGACGCCTTCCTGTACCTGCTGCTGCAGGACCGCACCGGGATCGGCGAGCGGTGGTTCCCGCTGCTCCCCCTCGGCACCGCCGCGGTGTTCCTGCTGCTGGCCGTCCCGGCCGGCGTCCTCGCCGACCGGATCGGACGCCGCGCGGTGTTCCTCAGCGGGCACGCCCTCCTGCTGGTCGGGTACGGGCTCCTGCTGTGGGCGCCGGACCAGCCGGCCCTGCCGTTCGTGGTGCTCGCGCTGCACGGCATGTTCTACGCCGCCACCGACGGGGTGCTGCCGGCCGCCGTGGGCGCGGCCGTCCCCGCGAGGCTGCGGGGCACCGGGCTCGCCGTCGTCGGCACCGGCCAGGCGCTGGCCCGCTTCGGCTGCTCGCTCGCGTTCGGCGGCGCGTGGACGTGGTGGGGGCCCGGCCCCGCGCTCGCCGCCGCGGCGGCCGGCCTGTGCTGCTGCGCGGCCGTCGCCGGCTTCGTACTCCGCCCGACGGGACCGGACGGCGCTCCCGCCCCGGCCCGACGCTCCTGAGGAACCCGATGACGCGCTCCCGCCGCCTGCTCGTACTCGCCCTGGCCGTGCTGCTCCTCGGGGGGCTCGCCGTCGTGCTGGTGGTGCGCGCCGCCGCCCGCACGGAGCAGACCCGGGAGGGCGACCCCACGGTGGCCGAGGGCCGGGTCGCCCTGGACCGGGCGGACGGGCTGGCCTTCCTCAACGGCGCGCAGGGTCCGCACCGCGGGGCCCTCGTCTCGGTCGCGGCGCGGGAACCCCGGGGCGAGCGCACCGCCTCGGGCCTGCACTGCAAGCGCTTCCACGCGGCCGCCGGCACCGGGGTGTGCCTGGTCTCCACGCCGGGGGCGCTCGCCCAGGACAACCGGGCCGTGATCGTCGACTCGCAGCTGCGCCCGGTGCGCAGCTTCCCGCTCGCGGGCACGCCTTCCCGGGCGCGGGTGTCGCCGAGCGGCAGGTTCGCCGCGTGGACCGTCTTCGTGTCCGGGGAGTCGTACGGCTCCGCGTTCTTCTCCACCCGGACCGCGATCGCGGACACCCGGAGCGGGGCTCTGGAAGCGGACCTGGAGAAGTTCTCCGTCGTGCTGGACGGCAAGCCCTACAGCGCGGCGGACGTGAACTTCTGGGGCGTCACCTTCGCCGAGGACGACGACACCTTCTACGCCACGCTCGCCACGGCCGGCCAGACCTACCTGGTGAAGGGCTCGATCGGGCAGCGCAGCGTCACCACGCTGGCCCGGAACGTCGAGTGCCCGTCGCTGTCCCCCGACGAGACGCGGATCGTGTACAAGAAGCGGGTGCAGGGCGGCGCGCAACTGTGGCGCGAGCACGTCATGGACCTGCGGACGCTGCGCGAACACCCGCTCGCGGAGAAGCACAGCGTGGACGACCAGGCCCTGTGGCTCGACGACCGCACCGTGGCGTACGCCCTGCCCGCCGACGGCGCGGCGGACACCTCGGACCTGTGGACGGTCCCGGCGGACGGCACGGGCACCCCCCGCCTCCTGGCCCCGGCCGCCTCCTCACCCACCCGCCTCGGCTGACGGCCTGCCCGCCGCCTGGGCCGTCGCCCCGCGCGTGGCGTCCGGCCGGCGGGCCCGTCGGGGCTCAGCGGCGGCGGCCGCGCCGCACCTTGAGCTCCGCGAACCGGGGTGCGTCGTCTTCACGGACCCGCTGCCATGCGCGCCGGTAGAGCGCGGCGGCGGGTTCGGCCGGCACCAGCACGCCGATCAGCGGCGCCCGCCCGGAGAGCAGGTCGTACATCGGCGCCTTCCACTCCTCCAGCGGCAGCCAGGGCGAGACCGGCTCCACCCAGCCGCCGGGGAGGAACAGGGTGCGCCCGGCCCGGGTGCGGGCGGCCGTGACCACCAGGTCGGTGGCGGCCAGTTCGGCGCGGGCCGCCTTCAGGCGGGCCGGCTTCCAGCCCGTCCACCGGGCCGTGTTCCGGTCGGTGGGGTCGGGCATCGCCAGCAGCATCAGGTACAGCACCGCGGCGTCCGCGCCCAGGCCGTGCGCCGCCCGTACCTCGGCCACCAGCTCGGGAACCGACCGGCCCGGGTCCTGCGGCCACCACGTCCCGTCCTCGTCCGGCGTGCCCGCGGCCGGGGCACCCGGGTCGGCGAGGAGCGCCGCGAACCGCGGGTCGTGGGCGCAGCGTAGGGCGGTCTCCACGGGGTACGGTTGCTGGTCGCCCCGGCGCAGCAGCGGCAGGTACGGGTCGCCGCCGGTGGAGTCGAGCAGGGTCGGGCGCACCGCCGGCAGCCCGGTGCGGGGCAGGACCACCGCCCCGTACTCCTCCAGGCCCTCGGCCGTACGGGTCGGAGCGCCGGCGGCGGCGCGGAACTCGGCCGCGTTCAGGCACGCGCCGAGCTCCAGCAGCAGCTCCGGGGCGGCGAGCCGCTGCCGTACCGCGGTGAGTGCCGACGGCAGGAGGGCGCGGAGCGGGTCGCCGGCCGGGAGCCGGTGGGCCAGCCAGGCGGCCATGCCGACCGCGCCGATCAGCACGTCCGGGCAGAACACCTCGCCGTCCGCGGCCCGGTGCACCGCCCGGCCGTCCTTGAACTCCCAGGGCGTGTCGGTGCTCAACTGCGGGGCGGCGGACGGGTCGAGGACGGCGGGCAGGGAGCGCACGGCGGGCCAGCGGGTGGCGACGCCCCGGTGGGCCTCGGTGGTCAGCCACTCCGGGACCGGGACGCGGCGGCCGATCCGCCGGTTCCACAGAGCGGCGGCCGCGGCCACGTCGGGGCCGTCGGTCCACAGGCGGGCGGGGTCGGCGGGCAGGAGTGCCGCGACCAGGGAGCGGCGCAGGTCGGCGCTCAGGCGCTTGAGGTCGTCCCGGGCCACGGCGGCGTCGCCCGCCTTGACACCGATCGTCTCCCGCAGCCCGGCGGACAGGGGGCTGCGCTCGTGGTGGTCCACGGCGGGCAGGCCGGCGACCACCAGCCGGGCCAGGGTTGCGGACACGCCGGTGAGCCGGGCGAACTCCTCGGCGGCCGCGGGCAGCCAGGGGGCGGGGCCACGCTCCGCGGCCCCGTGGAGGAAGCGGGTCAGCCAGCCGGGCTCGCGCGCGGGGTCGCCGAGGGGGCGGTGGCCGCGCAGGAGGTAGGGCGCGGGCACGGTGAACCGGCCCGCGGGGTCGTACTGGACGACCTGGAACTCGAAGCCGTCGCCCTTCGTTTCGCAGTGTCGGCCGGTGGCGAGGAAGGCGCCGCCTCCGAGGGGCAGGACGCTGCTGCGGTACGGGTGTCTCGCGGTGACCGGCTTGGTCAGGAGTTCCCGCTGGGGGAGGTGGATCCTGGCCAGGCGCCACGGACCGCCGACGGCGGAGGCCAGGCCCATGGCGTCGGTCTGCCGGAGCAGGGCGAGCAGGGTCTGCCGCTGTGCGTCGGTGGAGGCCGCGGCGACCGCACGGTAGGCGAGAGCGGCCGGCTGCTCCAGCAGCGGGGCCCAGTCGAGGGCGGTGGAGGCCAGGGCGGGCATCTCGGTGTGGAGCCGGTCGGGTACGGCGGCCTCCTCGGTGTCCCGCGCGGCCTCGGCGAGGGCGGACAGGACACGGAACACGCCGTCGTGCCCGCCGCCCCAGCCGTGCTGGTGCTGGACGACTCCGGTCAGGCCGGACAGCGCGGCGTCCAGGTCGTGGTCCGGGGGGCCCGGCGGGGTCTCGCCGTCCGTCTCTGCCGGCGCGCCGGAGGTGAGGCGGGCGGTGACGGCTTCCAGAGTGGCCTGCCGCCCGAGGGCGAAGCGGACCCAGTCGGCGACGCCCTGGACGAGCACCGGGTCGGTGACCTTCGGCAGTGCCTCCCGTACCAGGGCGGGGAGGCCCTCGGCCTCCTCGGCGCCAGCCGCTCCCCGGGCCGAGGCGGCCGAGGCGAGCAGCGCGGCCGCGGCGTCCCGGTCGACGGCGCGCAGCGCCGCAGAGCCCTCCGGGTCGCGTGCGCGCAGGCAGAACCAGTGCTCGGCGGGCGGCAGGCCCTTCAAGGCGGTGCCGGTGGGGGTGTACGCGGTGCCGAAGCGCGAGTCGGCGGTGACTGCCCCGTCCGGGTCGGTGAGCCGGAAGTCCCCGTGGTGCGCGGACAGCGCGCGCGGGCGGTCGTCGCCGGGGAAGGTGACCGCCGCGAGCGGGATCGCGCCCTCGGTGAGGGTGACGGTCCGTCCGGCGGTGTCGCAGGCTCGATGGCCCTCGCCGGGCACGTCCACGACGCGCCAGCCGAGGACGCCGTCCACGGGAGCCCCGAGCACCGAGCCCTCCACGGCGGGCGCCGGCCGCAGCCAGCTGCTGCCCGCGCACAGGGCGCTGCCCGCCGGGAGGCCCTCCAGGGGGGCGGCGAGGAAGCCGGGCACGGACCGCCGGCCGACGGTGTTCCCGGCCGGGTCGTACGCAGCCCAGCCCGCGGGCTCGTCCTCGCCGTCCCAGACCCAGTGCGCGCGTCCGTCGGACAGGGTGGGGCGCTCGTCCGGCAGCGCGGTGTCGCCCCGGTGCAGAACGCCCGCGCCGGTGGTCCGACCGCCGTCGGCCAGCGGCAGGGCCGGGTACCGGAGGCTCAGCCGCCAGGGGTCTTCGCCGGTGTCCAGCGTGAAGATCCGGTCGGGGGCGGTGTGCCAGTAGCCCTGCGTCTCCTTGCCGCCGTACCAGGGACGCCAGCAGACCAGGAGCGCGCCGTCGACGTAGTGGAAGCCGAGGGAGCGCCGGGCGGTGCCGGGGGTGCGCAGATCGTGCACGAGGAGGGTCGAGTGGGCATCGATGACCCGGACCTGCCGGTCGTTGGCCACGATCAGGCAGGGCCAGGCGGTGACCACGGTCAGGTCCCGGTCGATGCGGTGGGGCGCCAGCTCGGTGACCGCTTCCTCCCAGGCGGGCCAGGTCAGCTCCTCGAACAGGCCGCCGTTCAGGGTGCGGGCCAGCAGCGCCTCGATGTCCAGGGCGCCGGCTGCGGCCACCTCCTCCTCGGCGAGGGCCAGTGCCTCGGCGGGCAGCCAGGTGAGGCGGTCGACCGCCTCCGGTAGGCCGGGCAAGCCGGTGTCAGTACAGGCCCGGGCCACCTCGCGCACCCATTCGGCGAGCATCGGGCGGCCGCCGGGCGATGCGGCCAGGCGCCGGACGACGTCCCGGGTGGTCCTGTTGTCGGCGCAGGAGTACAGGGAGCGCCTGCAGACGTTCCGGAACCGTTCGTCGGCGGCGATCCCCAGGAGCCCGCAGCGTTCCTCCGCGGCCGCCCAGCCGGCCAGGTCGAAGCGGTCCTGGTCCCCCGGGGCAGCGACGGGGATGCCCAAGGAGAGCAGCCGGTCGAGGAGGGCGAGGTCCTGGACCCCGATCCTCAGGGCGGCCTCCCCGCGGCCCGGCGCCGCGAGTTCGGTACGCAGCCGGTCGGCGGACCGTTCCACCAGGTCGAGCAGGAGCGGCAGCGCGGGCAGGCTGCCCCAGCCGGAGTGGCGGGCGGTGTGGAACCGTTCGAGCCAGCCGGCGGTGCCGTCGGCGCAGTGCTCCTCGGCGGTGGGCGGCCCGGAGGCCAGTGCGGCGGTGGCGCCCGACTCCTCCAGGATCTCCAGCCACAGGGCGGACAGTTCGCCGAGCGTGTCGTCGTTGCAGGCCGGCATGAGGGACAGCAGGGTGCCGCGCAGGGCGGGCTCCCGGCGGCCGAGGGCGATCAGCGCGCGCTTGTGGGTCTTCCACCAGGCTGCGCTCGCGCGCGGGACGGCGGGCAGCGGCAGCAGTTCGGCGAGGTACTCCTGCTCCGCCCGGGCCGGGTCGAGACCGGCCGCGCGGGCCAGTCGGCGCAGGGTGGCCGCCGCCTGGGCGGAGGGCGTCATGCCGCCGACGGTGCGGCGTACGCACAGGCGGCGGAAGCGCTCGTAAGCCTCCGGGGCCGGCAGGCGCGCCTCCAGGTCCTTGCCGTGGCCGGTGAGCACCCGTACCGGGAGGGCCCCGGCGAGCGCGAACTCGAGGAGGACGGCGTCCAGGCGGTCCTCGTCGACGGCGAGGCCGTGGCTGGTCTCGCTCTTGCGGGCGCGGGCGAAGAGCTGCGCCGCGAAGGCGGGATTGTCCGCCGAGAGGAAGAGGCGCGCGGTCTCCTCGCAGACCAGGGGCAGGAAGTGCGGCAGGGAGGCGGCCAGCCGGTCGGCCAGTTCGTGGCAGGCTGCCAGCGCGGCCTTGGGCTTGGTCCTGGCCCGGTGGGCGATCCGTTCCATCTCGGGTACGAGGGCCAGGGCGTGGTGGCCGTCCTGCGGGTGGTGGACGAGCAGCCACTCCGGGAATCCGAGGGGCCGGCGGCGGCCGAGGCCGACCGCGGCCGGCTCGCCGTGGGGCTCCAGGCCGAGGAAGCCGACGGCGAGGTCCTCGGCCGCGCCCTGTTCGGCGGCGGCGAGCCGGACCACGACACGGCCGTCGTCAGCCAGGCCCGGGTGGCGGTAGGCGCGGGCGGTGAGCTCCACCGCCTCGGGCCCGGCGTCCTCGGTGCCGTACGGGAGGACCGCGCCGGCCTCGATCAACAGTTCGGCCTCGCTCGCGCGGTAGGACCTGCCCGCCGTGGTGCTGATGGTGGTGCCGGTGGTCATGTGGTCCCGCCCCCTTCGGTCGTCGTGGCCGAAGTACGGTGCGGCGGCCCCCGCGTCCCGAGCATCACCCCCTGAGCTGCGGTACGAAGGGGACCTTAGCGGCCGCCGCTGACAACGGAGCCACCGGTCGGAACGGAGCCGCCGAGCGGATACGGGCACCGGCCCGCAACGCCCGTACGGGCGACCGGCGTTGCTCTCGGCGGTCTCGGGACGGCGGGCGGCGGTCGGTACGGGACAGTCGGGCCGTCGGGCAGTCGGGCAATCGGACCGGTCAACGGGTGAGGGGCGGTACGGGCGGCGGGGTGTGCCGTCCGTACCGCCCCTCTCAGGGACCGCCGGGTGAGCTCGGGTCAGCTTGCGGTGCGGCCCGAAACCAGCGGCCACTCGCGGTTGAGGGATCCCAGCGGGATCTTGCGCTCGAACAGCGGGGTGCCGAACAGGGACAGCTGGAGCTGGAGGTTGCCGCTCAGGTCGAATCCGCCGTACAGGGCCCACGCGCCGCTGACGGAGGTCTTGCCGTCGGTCGAGGCGGACGCCTTGGCCTCGGCCTCGCCGCGCAGGTACGGGGCGAAGTCCGCGGAGACGCCCACGGCCCCGTACAGGCCGATGGCGGCCTCGGCGCCGAGGGCGGCCTTGACCTTGCCGGAGGCGGTGACCTCGGCCTTCACCGGGGTGCTCTTGACGGCCGAGGTGCTGACCGGGGTCCAGCCCTTGCCGGTGGCGTAGCTGCCACCGACACGGAAGTCGCCCTTGACGTCCTGGCTGACTTCGAGCGTGACGCGGCCGTCGGCCTCCACCTGGACGTAGCAGGTCAGGTCGAGGTTGACGACGACGGGGACCGGGCCCACCTGGATGACGGGCGCGGCGTGCAGCTTCGCGAACGGGATCCGCTTGGGCGATCCGGTGCTCGCGGCGGCGTGCCCCTTGAGGCTCCACTGCGAGGACCAGTCACCGCTCATGCCGAGGAAGGCGGTGCGCGGGCCGACGCCGCCCGAGCCGTCGTAGGCGAACTCGATCGTCGGGGCGAGCTGGACGAATCCGGAGACCGAGGCGCCGGCCGAGACGGGGCTGCCCGGGGCGGTCTCGATCGGGGCGTTCACGTCGAGCCGCAGGTTGCCGAGGGGCAGCTTGGCGCCCTCGGGGCCGAACTTCAGGCCACCGGTCTTGGCCCAGGAGAAGTCGACGCCCTTCATCAGGGGCTCGACCGTGACCGAGGACGGGTCGACGGGGACCTTGCCGTCGGCCTTGTCGTCGTTCAGGACCGAGGCCAGCGTCGTGGGGGCCGTCTTGACCTCGGTGCCGCGGTCGGTCTTCCCGACGACCTCGGTGACCTTCGCGAGAAGGCCGTTGGGGGCGCCCGGAGCGGGGGCGCTGGCGATGACGTCGCCCACGGCGACGGGCTTGGCGGCCGCCGGGGCCTGGCTCTGGCCCTGGTTCGGCGAGGCCGACGAACCGGGCGCGTTCTGCGGGCCCTTGGAGCTCGGCGGGTTCTTCGAGGGGGCCGGGCCCTTCGGGGCCGCGGCTATGACGGCCCGGCCGGTCTTCTGGTCGTAGGAGGCGACCTTCAGCGCGGACTTCTCCGGGGTGCCCTTGCCTGCGCCGACCCGGGCTATCTCGACCGGGGCGGGCGCGCCCTGCGGGGCCGCGGCCACCTCGAGCTGCTGCGTTCCGTCGGCCACGGGGGTGGGGTTGGCCGGGTCGGTGGGGGCTGCGGCGCCGGTGTGCGTGGCCGTGGAGCAGCCTGTGACGGTGAGCGCCAGGGTGGTGATTCCGGGCAGCAGGAAGCGTCTGGCGAGCATGCGCACGTACGTAAGACCTTCTGGTTGGGGGGAAGTTACGCTACCGACAAGTAACGTGAGAAGCGATCATGCCAGGCATGTCCACCACAACCCACCACAACAGCGATATCCGGCCACTCCGCCCGGAGCGTCACGATCGACAGCCTGTGCGCCGGGGCGTCGCCGTACGTAACGGATCACCCTGTTCCGGCCGGAGGCCGGGCGGGAACCCCTGCTACGCACCCCCGGACCGGCACCCCCCGCCGCATCGGAAATCGGCGAAATCCGCTGCGTGTTGCTGCTCGCGCCGCCGCTGCCGTCCACCGGCACCACTGGCTGTACGGCCGCGGGCGTGCGCCACCCCAACCCGGCGTCCAGAGCCGCCGCGAGCGCCTCATGGGGACGTGAACACGTGGCCGTGGAAGCCGAGTTCACGTGCGACCCGGCCGCTCTCTGCGCGGTCGTCAACGAAACAGGATCTCTTCTGCGCGCAGCCCGAGTTCGTGCGCCGGCCGTGCGCTCCAGTGCGGTCGCACCCGTCACCGCGCCGAGCGGCGGCGGACAGGCGACGCCGCCGCTCGTCGAGGCGGCGATCACGTACGCCCCGGCCGCCGCCACCCCCGGCACGCCCGGGTCAGCCAGGGCGGGCAGGTCGGGAAGACCGGCGCGATCGCGGGGCGGCCGACGCCGACGTACGCGTACGGGGCGAGCACCGGGAAGGTGGCCAGCAGGAGGAATCCGGCCATGCGGCGCAGCAGACGGCCAGGATCGACAACCGAGGGCCAGGGGAGGGAGCCCTGGCATGATGCAGAGATGATCGTTTCCATACCCGACGTCGTGCCCCCGGGCCGCCTGGCCGGGGCCGGGCATCCGGTCTTCTCCCTGCCCTGCGGCCTCCAACTGCGCCCGTGGAGCAGCGACGACGCCCCGGTCCTCGCGGAGTCGTGCCACGATCCGGACGTCCAGCACTGGAACCGGCCCGGAATCCTGTCCCTGGACGCGGCACGCGACAGGATCGCCCGGTGGGAAGAGCGCCGGCAGGCCGAGCAGGCGGTGATCTGGGCGATCGCCGCGCCGGACGGCGGCCGCCCCGTCGGCCTCGTCGGCCTGGCCGACGTCGACCTCCGCGGCGGCAGCGCGGAGTTCCTGTACTGGCTGCTTCCCGCGGGCCGCGGCCGCGGGGCGATGGCCGATGCCGTGGCGGGGGTCAGCCGCTGGGCGCTGGAGGACCTGGGCCTGCACCGGCTCCGCATCACCCACTCCGTCGCCAACGCCGCCTCCTGCGCGGTGGCGACGCGTGCGGGCTTCACCCTCGAAGGGACGCTGCGCAGCGCCCTGCTGCACGCGGACGGCTGGCACGACGAACACCTGCACGCCCGCGTCCAGGGGGATCCCGCGCCCCGGTAGCCCGCGGAGCGGGCCGGGCGGCGGGGGAATTGACCGGCATACGGGGACCCTCATTGCACCCTGCCGGGAGCCACCCCGCCTCCTAGGGTGCGGTGTGGGAGCAAACCCGACCCATCGGGATTCGGCTCACCTGACGGCCGTAGGGCGGGGCCCCACGGCCCGGCGCCCCGACACGAGAGGATGCGGGACATGTTCGCCGTGATCTACCGGTGGCGCCTCCACGAGGGGATGGAGCAGCAGTTCGCCGACGGATGGCACCGGGTGACGGCCGCGATCCACGCCACGTGCGGGAGCTACGGGTCGAGGCTGCACCGGGCCCACGACGGGACGTGGGTGGCATATGCGCGCTGGCCCGACGAGGAGACGCGTGCGCGGTGCGGGGAGCCCGACCCGGACGGCCTGGCGATGATGCGGGAGGCCGTCGCCGAGGGCTTCCCGGAGACGCGGTTGCTCCTCGTGGACGACATGCTCGCGGAACCGGACGCCCCCGGCACGCTGCGCCCGCCGGAACAGGCACAGGCACAGGCACAGGCACAGGCACAGGTGTAGGCGCAGGTGTAGGCGCAGGGGCAGGGGCAGGGGCAGACGCGCCGGCCGGAACACCCGTCCCCGGCGCCTCGTTGAACCCCGCATGAAGGCATCTGTCACACCGGAGACCCCCGAGGTCCTGGACCGCCGGGAAGGCCCGTTCGGCGAGGTCGTGCTGCGGCGCCGGGGCGCCACGTACGAGATCATCGCGAACGGCTGCTTCCTGATGGACACCTCCGACGGCCGTTCGGAGCGGCTGCTCGTCGACGCCGCGTACCTCGCCCTCGACCCGCCGCCGGGCGCCCCCGCGCCGTCCCTGCTGATCGGCGGGCTCGGCGTCGGTTTCTCCCTCGCCCACGCCGCCGCGCGGAAGCACTGGGGCCGGATCGCCGTCGTGGAGCGGGAAGCGGCGATCATCGAATGGCACCGGACGGGCCCGCTCGGCACGGTGTCCTCCGCAGCCCTCGCCGACCCGCGGACCAGGATCTTGCAAACCGACCTGGTGGCCTACCTGGCGGATTCCGCCGACCGGTACGACGCCCTGTGCCTGGACATCGACAACGGCCCCGACTGGACGGTGGACGAGGACAACCGGGGCCTGTACTCCCCGGCCGGACTCGCCTCGTGCCTGGACCGGCTCCACCCGGGCGGGGTCCTCGCCGTCTGGTCGGCTCAGCCCTCCCCCGCGTTCGAACAGGCCCTGCGCGACGCCGGGTTCGACGCCGTGCGGACGCAGGAGGTCCCGGTGGCCCGCGGCGTGCCCGACGTGGTCCACCTGGCGCGGAAGTCAGCGGCGCCGGAACGTCCGTGACGAACCGTCCGCTCGCCGACGGCGCAGCGCCACCGGTCGCAGCACCACTCCAGGTCCGCCGAGGTGTTCTCCGTACTGGACGGCACCGCCTCCTGGAGGTGCAGGAGCTGCACGACAACCACTTCGGCACCAGCAAGGCAGGGGAGGAAGCCCTGGCCCGCGGCGGTCGGTCCTGACCCCTCCGCACGGCGCCGACACGGGCGGCACCTGCGACGTGGCCGAGTGGAACGACACCGGGCACCGGCCGACGAGGACCGCACCCCCCGGGTCGGGTCCGCGTCGGGGATGATCGTGACCATGAACGATCCCGTACGTTTCACCCGCACCTGGCACGTCTCGGCCTCCCGGGGATACGACACCGCGTGGGGCGGGTTCACCGAGGACGCGATGCACGCGCGGGGCCGGGCCATGGCGCTGGAGGGCGGGCCCTACTGGGTTTCGTACGAGCTCCGGACCGGGCCCGGCCACGTCACCCGTTCGCTGCGCGTGCGCGTGGACGGTCCCGGCCACGGGGTACGCGAAACGGAGCTGCTCCGGGACGCGGCCGGCCGGTGGACCGTGGACGGGCGGGAGCGGCCCGACCTCGACGGCGCGGCCGACTGCGACCTCGGGCTCTGCCCGCTGACCAACACCATGCCCGTACGGCGCCACGGGCTGCACCTGGCCGGTGCGGCCGGTCCCGGGCGACGGTTCCTCATGGCCTGGGTGTCCGTGCCCGACCTGGCCGTGGTCCCCTCCGAGCAGACCTACACGCCGCTCGGCGGGGGCCGGGTCCGCTACTCCTCCGGCAGCTTCAGCAGCGACGTGGTCTTCGACGGCGACGGGCTCGTCCTCGACTATCCGGGGCTGGCGACGGGACTCGCGGACACCGGCACCTGACGCGCAGGCGACCCGCCGTCGACCCGGTGACGGGCTCGGCCCACTCGGCTGCCCGAGGCGCCAGGAGGGGGGCGGTGGCGCCGGCCCCCGGCGCGCGCACGCCGGCTCCGTAGGCTTGATCAGATCTTCCGTACCAGGACCGACTACGTGATCATGGTCTTCCTTTCAGGCCGAGTCGGGGGACGGGACCGTGGATTTCGTACTGCAGTTGGACAGTGCCGAGGCAACGCTGGACAGTGCCGGGGGCAAGGGCGCGGCGCTGGCCGAGCTCGCTCGGGCCGGTCTGCCGGTGCCCGGCGGATTCCACGTGACGACGGCCGCCTACCGGGAGTTCGTCACCGCGGCGGGCATCGCCGAACACCTCGGCGCGGATCTCGCAGCCCCGGACGCGGGGGCCCGGATCCGGGCCCGGTTCGCGCAGTCCCCGCTGCCGGACGCGGTGCGGCAGGCGGTCGGGAAGGCGTACGCACAGCTCGGCGACGGCCTGCGGACGGTGGCCGTGCGCTCCTCCGCCACGGCGGAGGACCTGCCCGACCTGTCCTTCGCCGGCCAGCAGGACACGTACTTGAACATCCGCGGCGAGGAGGCCCTGCTGGGGGCGGTCCGCAACTGCTGGGCCTCGCTGTGGACCGACCGTGCCGTCGCCTACCGCGAGCGGGCCGGCATCGCCCACGAGGACGTCTCCCTCGCCGTCGTCGTGCAGGAGCTGGTCGCCGCCGACGCCGCCGGGGTGATGTTCACCGTCGACCCGCTCGGCGGTGGAGCCGACCGGATCGTCGTCAACGCGGCCTGGGGCCTGGGCGAGGCGGTCGTCAGCGGGCTGGTGACCCCCGACACCGTGGCCGTCGATCGGACGAGCCTGACCGTCGTCGAGGAGCGGATCGCCGCCAAGGAGGTCATGACCGTCCCCACCGCGGACGGGACGCGGGAGGAGCCCGTCGCCGCCGACCGGCGTGAGGCCCCGGTGCTCAGCGCCGCGGAGGCCACCGCCCTCGCCCGGCTCGGCCTGCGGATCGAGCAGTTGTACGGCGACCCGCGCGATGTCGAGTGGGCCCGCGAGGACGGGGAGTTCCGCATCCTCCAGGCCCGCCCGATCACCACCGGGACGGCCGTGCGGCCGGACGTGTGGAACGACAGCCTCGGCACCGACTCCCTGTGGACGAGCGCCAACCTGGGCGAGGCCGTACCCGATGTGATGACCCCCGCCGCCTGGTCGTTCATCAAGGCCTTCATGGGCGACGTCATGGTCGGGGCCACACTGGAGGGCCGGCCCCTGTACGGCAACATCGGCGGCCGCTTCTACATGAACCTCAGTGTCACGGCCACCCTCGCCGCCGCCTTCGGACAGGGTGCCAAGTTCGCGCGCGCCAACGAGCTGGTCTTCGGCCGCCTGCCGGAAGGCGTACGGATCCCGCTGCTGCCCGCCTCCAAGGTGCGGGTGTGGCGGGACACGATCGGCGAGGCCTTCTCCGTCGTCAGCCGGATCCGCGCCAACGGCAAGCGGCTGCCGGAGTTCCTCGCAGGGGCACCGGCCCGCTGCGAGGAGCTCCGGACCCGCGTCGGGGGTGCCACCGGCGCGCAGGAGCTGCGGGCGCTGTGGGAGTCGGAGGTCTCCGCGTACTTCCGGCTGTGCTGCCACATGCTGCAGGCCGCCACCCGGCAGGACGGCGATTCGCTGGTCAAGGTCCGCGGCACCCTGCGCGACCTGGTGGGCGAGGAGGACGCCGACCTGATGACCACGGGCCTCGGCGACGAGGGCCAACTCGCCAGCATGGGGCCGCTGCTGGGGCTGGAGCGGCTGGCCCGCGGCGAGATCGACCGGGACGGGTACGCGCGCGCGTACGGCCACCGGGGCCCGCACGAGTTCGAGGTGTCCCTCCCCCGGCCGGCCGAGGACCCGGAGTGGATCGACCGGCAGCTCGCCGCCCTCGGCACCGTCGAGGAAGACGCCGGACTGCGCCTGGGCCGGCAGACCGCGGCGCGGGCGGCGGCCTGGGAGCGGTGCGCCGCACACCACCCGCGCCGGGTGGCCGGGCTGCGCCGCGCCGTGGACCGGTGGGCGGCCTCGGCCCGGCTGCGCGAGGCCGCCCGGACCGAGGTGGCCCGCGTGTTCTGGCTGCTGCGCGCGTTCGTGCTGCGGGCGGGCGAGGTGTCCGGCGCCGGGGAGGACCTGTTCTTCCTCTCCCACGAGGAGATCCTCGCCGTGCTCGGCGGGGACCGGGGGCCGCTGGCCGCGGTGCCGGCGCGGCGTGCCGCGTACGAGGGCTACCGGGCGCTGCCCGCCTATCCGACGCTGATCCGGGGCGAGTTCGAGCCGGCCGTGTGGGCCGCCGACCCGGACCGGCGCGCCGACCTGTACGACGCGCACTCCGCGGTGCCGGTCACGGACGAGGTCTCCGGTTCACCGGCGTCCGGCGGTGTGGTGGAGGGCGTCGCCCGGGTCGTGGCCACCGTCGAGGAGGGTGCGGACATCCGGCCGGGCGAGATCCTGGTGACGACGGTGACGAACATCGGGTGGACCCCCCTGTTCACCCGGATCTCGGCCATCGTCACGGATGTCGGCGCGAACCTCTCGCACGCCTCTATCGTGGCCCGGGAGCTGGGCATTCCGGCCGTGGTCGGCTGCGGCAACGCGACGACTCGGATCCGCACCGGGGACCGGATCCGGGTGGACGGCGGCCGCGGCACGGTGTCGGTGGTCCAGCCGTACGGGTCCGGGCCCGACGGGCCGGTGGCGGCCGGGGCCCCGGACGCCGCTGCCTGACCGGCCGGCCCGGTCGGCCGAAGGCGGCGGTCCGCCATTCGGTGGGGCTGCGGCGGCCGCACGGTGTGGGGCCGCGGGGGCCCGGGACAACGGAACGATCCTGCGGGGAGTGCCCCTCGCGTCCTCGCGTCCCGCGTGCCCGCCCTCGCGCCCCGCGGGCCCGCCCTCGTCCGAAAGGCCTCCCCCATGTCGCTGACCCGTCGCAAGGACCTCGGGCTGCTCGCCCTGCGCCTCGGAGCGGGCGGGGTGCTGATCGCGCACGGCACGCAGAAGCTGTTCGGCTGGTTCGGCGGAGGCGGTCTCGACGGCACCGCCAAGGCCATGGAACAGATGGGCTTCGCACCCGGACGCCCGAGCGCGCTCGCGGCCGGGCTCGGCGAGGCCGGCGGCGGCGCCCTCCTCGCCCTGGGGTTCGCGACCCCGGCGGCGGGCGCCGCCGCGGCGGGTGCCATGGCCGGGGCCGTTTCGGTGCACGCGCCCGCGGGGTTCTTCGCGCAGGGCGGCGGCTTCGAGTACCCGGCCTTCCTCGGCTTCGTCGCCGCCTCGCTCGGGGTATCGGGGCCGGGATGCTTCTCCGTCGACCACCTGACGCGGCACAGGCTGGACCGCCCCGCGGTGCTGCTGGCGGCCTTCACGCTCAGCGCGGCCGCTGCCACGGTGGTGGTCAGGCGGCGCATCGCGGCCATGCAGGCAGCGGAGACGTCCGCCGACCGGTAGCCCGGCCGACAGCGCTGGCGCCCCGGGTTGCGGCGGGGCGGCGGCGCGACGATCTGTCGCCCGCATGCTCACGGCCGGCATCGAGATCGCGGGCGGGTGACGAGCGCCGGGTGACCTGTGTGCGGTGACCAGTGACCAGTGACCAGTGACCTGTGACCTGTGACCTGTGACCTGCGGTCAGTGACGGACGGGCGATAAATCTCGCGGGTTCAGGCCGCTGCGGCCGGAAATATTTGGCCAATTTGGCGGTTACCGGAATGATGTTCCATCATCGTGACTGCACGTCAGTTCTCGGCGTGCGTCGAGGAGGCGGGGGCGCGGGGGTTCCCCCGTACCCACCATCGGCCGATGCGCAGGGGGGCTCGTGGTCCCGCCGCGCTCAGTGGTGGCTCCCGCTCCTGTTCCCGTTCACCTAGGCAAAGGCCCATGTCCGCCCAGCAGCTCTCGGACCTCATACGTTTCGCCCGCCACAACTCACCCTTCTACCGGGACCTCTACGCGTCCCTGCCACCGGACGCCGGCCTCCTCACCGACCTGCCGGTCGTGGACCAGCAGGAGTTCTGGGCGGCCAACACCCTGCACGACAACCGGGTTCTGACCGGCCCGCTCAGCGAGGCCACCGTCTACAAGACCGGCGGCACCACCGGCTCCCCCAAGTTCTCGGTCTACACCCGTGACGAATGGCGCACGTTCGTCAGCGCCTTCGGCCAGGGACTCGTGGACACGGGCCTGCGCCCGGGACACCGCGTCGCCGACCTCTTCTACGCCGGGGAGCTGTACGCCAGTTTCCTGTTCGTCCTGGACTCCCTCGCCCACGCGCCCGTGGACAACGTCCGCCTGCCCATCGGCGGCGCCGCACCGTTGGAGTCCACGGTCCCCACGCTCCGCGACCTCGCGGCCCAGGTGCTGGCCGGAACGCCGACCACCCTGTGCCGGCTGGCCGAGCACGTGATCGCCGCCGGTGTCCGGCTCGACTCGGTGGAGCTGCTGCTCTTCGGCGGCGAGGCCCTCTTCGCCGACCAGCGGCGGCTGCTGGCCACCGCGTTCCCGCGCGCCGAGGCCCGCTCCGTCGGATACGCGAGCGTGGACGCCGGGCTGCTCGGCCGCCCGGTGCCCGGCCCCGACGCCCGCGTGCACAGGGCCTTCACCCCGCACTCGGTCGTCGAGATCCTCGACGACACCACCGGTGAGCCCATCACCGAACCGGGACGCCCCGGCCGGGTCGTCGTCACCAGCCTGTTCCGGCGCCTGATGCCGGTCATCCGCTATCCGGCGGGCGACCGGGCCGAGTGGACGGGCACCGGGGAGGGCCACTTCCGGATCCTCGGGCGCGCCGAGGAGGGCGTCCGGGTCGGCCCGGTCTCCCTCTACACGCAGGACGCCCAGCAGGCGGTGGCCGCGGCGGACACCGCCGGGCGGGTCGTCGGCATGCAGCTCGTGGTACGCCGCTGGGAGGGCCGGGACGGGCTCGTGCTGCGGCTGGCGACCGCGCCCGGGGACGCCGGCCGCGGTGACGGCGGGCCGGGTGGGTCGGGCGGGCCGGGCGGGCTGGAGGCGCTGGCCGAGGCGGTCGTCACGGAGCTGGAAACCGTGCGGCCGCTGTACCCGGACAGCGTGCGCGCCGGGTTCGTGCACCCGCTGTCCGTGGAGTGGGCCCGTCACCGGGACCTCGCCGTCAACCCGCGCTCGGGCAAGCTCGTCCGGGTCCTGGACGAAAGGCCCACCGCATGACCGCCGCCCCCGTGACCGACGCGGAGGCCGTGACCGGGGAGGCCCGGGCCGGCGACCGGCGTCTGCCGCTCGTCCTGCGCAACCGCGCCTTCGGGGCCGTCTGGCTGGGCCAGGTCCTGACCCAGGGGGCCGTGCGCATGTTCCAGGTCGGCGTGTCCTGGTGGCTCGTCGCCTACGCCGTCCAGGACGCCGGCGGGCTGGCCTCCGGGCTCTTCATGGCCGTCTGCACCCTGCCCGCCGTGGCCCTGGCGCCCCTCGTGGCCCGCGCCGTCGCCCGGTTCGCGCACCGCTCGGTGCTGCGGACCGCCGCCGCCGGGGCCGGAGCGGCCGCGGCCGCCCTCGCCCTGTGGGCGCAGGGCAGCGGCCTGCCGGTGGCCGCCGTGTACGCCGCCGCCCTCGCCCTGGCCACCTGCCAGGCCTTCTTCGACCCGTGTCTGACCACGTCGGTGCCCGAACTCGTCGACGACGCCGACATCGAGGCCGCCACGGGTTTCGAGCTGTCCACCCAGTCCCTGGCCGGCCTGGGCGGGGCGTTGCTCGGTGCCCTGGCCGTCGACCGGGCCGGCGTGGCCGGGCTGGCCGCCGGCTGCGCCGCCGCCTACCTGAGCGCCGCCCTCCTCGTCGCGACCGCACGGTTCCGCACCGCCGCGGCGGCCCCCGGACCGGCACCCGCCGACGGCGGCGCCGGCACCGACGGGCCGGCCGCGGTGCCCGGGCAGCGCCGTACGCTGCGCGGCATCCTCGCCGCACTGCCCTACGTACGAAGGATCCTGATCTGCTTCACCGCGGCGAACCTCTTCACCGCCGCCGTGTTCGTCATCATCCCCCTCTACACCCGCTCCGTCTTCCAGGGCGGCGGGGGCACCGTCGCCCTGCTGGAGGCCTCCCTCGGCACCGGCGCGCTCATCGGCGCCTTCACCGGCACCCGCGTCCCGGGCCGGCCCGCCGTCGCCGGCGCGTACTGCCTGGGCCTGATGGCGGTCGCGCTGGCCCTGCCCGGCCTCGCCCCGTTCCGTCCGGTCTTCGCGGGCTGCCTGGTCGTCGCCGGCTGGTGCGCCGGGGCCGTCAGCGTGCGCTTCGTCGCCCTCTTCCAGCGGCTGGTACCCGCTGCCGACAAGCCCGGCTTCTTCGCCGTGATGCAGGCCGTGCTCGGCGCCTCCCTGCCGGTGGCCTCGCTGGTGTTCGGCTCGGCCGGAGACCACTTCTCGCCGCAGACGCTGTGCCTGGTGCAGGGCATCGGCCTGCTGCCCGCCGCCTGCGCGCTGGCCCTGCTCGGCCGGCGCCACCCCGAACCCGCCGAGGCGGCCGCGGAGTCGACCGCGGGTGCGGATGCAGATCCGGATGCGGATGCGGATGCGGATGCGGATGCGGATGCGATGGGCGTCGGTGACGCGGCGGCCCGGTCGGCGGGAGGCGCGCGGTGAACCCCGTCATCACCCCGGCCGCCTGCGCGGACATCGCCGAGCTGCGCCAGCTCTACTACGCCGTCTACGGGCCCCACTACCCCGTCGCCCTCGGCACCGACCCCGCCGAGATGGCCCGGCTCATCGGCGACCCGCACTCCCTGTGGCTCGTCGGCCGCTGCCCCGACAGCGGGGCCCTGACCGCCTCCGCCGCGATCCACGGCGAGCCCGGCAGCCGCATCGGCCGCCTGGAGGGCATCGCCGTGCACCCCGGGCACCGCTCGGGCGGCCTGGCCGCGGCCCTGACCGAGGAACTGTGCGCCAGGATGCTGGATTCCGGGCGGCTGGACTCCGTGTACGCCACCGTCCGTACGGTCAGCGCCGGCCCGCAGCGCGTCGTCGCCCGCAACGGCTTCCGCCCGCTGGGCATCCTGCCCAACGCGGTGGATCTCAGCAGCCGCGAGAGCCTCGCTCTCTACGCGCGTCACTCGGCAGGGGTGCTCGACCGGCGGATGCCCGTCACCGAAGTGCCCGCCCCGCTGCTGCCGTTGCTGCGGACCGCCGAGACCGTCCTCGGCATCGGCTACCCGGGGGTCCGGGCCGCCGCGGCCCCGCCCGCCGCGCCGGTCGCCGCGCCACCGGCGTCGGAGGCCGCCACCCGGCTGGAGGTCATCGAGGCGCCGGCCTTCGTCCGCCGCCGGTTCCGCGACCACTTCCCCGGCGCCGAGGGCTGGTTCTACCCGCTGCACACCCCCAACGTGCTGCTCGTCCCCGAGGACGGCCGCTTCGAGGTCTACGCCTACCTCAACCGCGCCGGGGGCTACTGCTCCTTGCTGACCGCCCACCCCGACCCGGCCGCGGCGGCCGCCCACCTCGAACCCGTCACCCGGGCCCTGGCCCGCGCGGGAGCCGGATACGTGGAGGCCCTGGTGCCGCTCGCGCACCGGGACGCCCTCGCCGCCTTCCTGGCCCAGGGGTTCGTCGCCGGAGCCCTCTACCCGGCGATGCGCGCGGACGGCGACGGCTTCCACGACTACGTCGTGCTGTCCCGCTCCACCGAGCGGATCGACTTCCGCGGAGTCGCCGTCGAACCGCCCCTCCAGCCCTATCTGGACTGCTACGTGTCGGCCTGGGCGTCGACGCACCTGCCCACATCACCCGAGGTTGCCCGATGAACCCCCATCTCGCCCCGGTCGGCGTGCCCGACCCCGCCCTCCTGCCGCACGTGCAGCGACTGTGCGACCTGACCGACCCGTACGCGTCCGGGCCCGCCGAGGACGAGCTGTTCGCCGCCGCCATGGCGGAGATCAACGCCTGGCACACCGAACGGTCCCCGTTCTTCGGCTCGTTGTACGCGTCCACGCCCGCGGCGGAGGGCGAGTCGTACCGCACGCCGCTGGTCCACGCGAACTTCTTCAAGCGGCACGAGGTGCTGTCCGTCCCCCGCGAGGACGTCGAACTGCACCTGACCTCCTCCGGTACCACCGGCCAGAAGTCGCAGATGTTCTTCGACCACTGGACGATCCGGTCCGCCCAGCGCATGGTCGCCCGGATCTTCGAGCGCAACGGCTGGATCACCCCCGAGCAGGAGGTCAACTACCTGCTCTACAGCTACGAGCCGGCCCCGTCGCTGAACCTCGGCACCGCCTTCACCGACAACTACCTCTGCGACTTCGCCCCGGCCCGCAGCGTCGAGTACGCCCTGCGCAACACGGGCGGCGGCGCGGGCGGCGACCACGAGTTCGACCCCTTCGGCTGCATCGCCGCACTGCGCCGCTTCGAGCGGGACGACGCACCGGTCCGCATCCTCGGCTTCCCCGCCTTCCTGTGGTTCACCCTGGAGCGGATGCGGGCCATGGGCGTGCCGCCGCTGCGCCTGCCCGAGGGCTCCCTCGTCGTCCTCGGCGGCGGCTGGAAGGGGCACGCCGACCGGCAGATCGGCAAGGAGGAGCTGTACGCCCGGGTCACCGAGCAGCTCGGCGTCCCCGGCGAGCGGATCCGGGACACCTTCGGCTCGGTCGAGCACTGCATCCCGTACATCGAGTGCGAGCGGCACCGGCTGCACGCGCCCGTCTGGTCGCGGGTGACGATCCGCTCCACCCGCACCCTGGAGCCGCTGCCGTACGGGGAGCGGGGCTACCTGCACCTGGTGTCGCCGTACATCACGTCCGTGCCCGCGCAGAGCGTGGTCATGGGCGACCTGGCCTCCCTCCAGCCGGGGGACGCCTGCGGGTGCGGGCTCCAGACCCCCTGGTTCACCGTCCACGGCCGTGCCGGGGTGAGCCGCAACCGGAGCTGCGCGGTGGCCGCCGCGGAACTGATGAAGGGAATGGCGTGACCGTGAACACGACCGCGAGCGTGACCGAAACCGAGACCGTGACCGAGACGGAGACCGTGACCGCGTACGGGAGCGGGGGCGGGCCGACCGCCGACGCACCGCACTTGTGGCAGGGCGCCTTCATCGGCGACGAGGAGGCCGAACGCCGGCTCGCCGAACTCCCGGCCGCGGTCGAGGCCGCGCTGGGCACCGTACTGGAGACCGAGACCGTCCTGGCCGCCTGCGACGCCCTGGCCCCGGCCCTCCTCGACCCGGAGCACCCCGTGCACGCCCGGCTGGCGGCGCACCTGCCCGAGGACGAGGACCCGGCGGCGCTCCTGGCCGAGCTGGCCCACCACCTCGGCCGCCGGGAACTGACCCGCAAGCTGCGCCGGGAGCTGGGCGGCGCCGCGCCCGGCCGGCTGAACCGGCCCGACCCGCGCGAGGCGGTGTACGAGGCGTGGGCGCCGGTCGGCATGGTCGCGCACATCGCCCCGGGGAACGCGGCCACCGTGGCCCCGCTGAGCATCGTGGAGGGCCTGCTCGCCGGCAACGTCAACGTCCTCAAGACCAGCAGCGCCGACTCCCTCTTCCCGCAGGCCCTGATGGCCGAGCTGGCCGCCCTGGACCCGAGCGGGGCGCTGGCCGCGCGGATCGTCGTCCTGCGCTTCGGGTCTTCCCGGCAGGAGTGGCTGCGCCTGATGTGTGCGCCCGCGGACGCCGTCGCCGTCTGGGGCGGGGAGGCCGCCGTCGAGGGGGTGGCCGCCCATGTACCGGCCGGCTGCCGGCTGGTGGAGTGGGGGCACCGGATTTCCTTCGCCTACCTGACCGCCGACGCCTGGTCGGCCCCGGGCGCGCTCGACGCCCTCGCCGAGGACGTGTGCCGCCACGAGCAGCAGGCCTGCGCCAGCCCCCAGGTGGTCTACCTGGACACGGAGGACGAGGCCGAGGTCTTCGCGTTCGCGGAGCGCTTCGCCGGCGTGCTCGCCGCCCGGTCCGCGGCGGCCCCGCCGCCCGGCGGACGGAACGGGGACCCGGCCGAGGACCGGGACCCGGCCGAGGAGGCCGAGCTGACCACCACGGAGCTGGTGGCCCGGCTGGAGGAACACCTCGGCCTGACCCGGGTGTTCGCCGCGGAGGACCGCTCGTGGCGGGTCATGGCCGACACCCGTTCCCCGCTGACGGCGTCCCCGCTGCACCGCAGCGTGTGGGTCAAGCCGCTGCCCCGCCGGCAGATCATCGCGACCCTGCGGCCGATGCGCCGCTACCTGCAGACCGCGGGCATCGCCGGCAGCCGGACCGACGTCGCCGAGCTGTCGCGCACCGTCCTCGCGGCCGGCGTCACCCGTGTCACCCCGGTCGGCGCGATGCTGGAGAGTTACACGGGCGAGCCGCACGACGGGGTGTACGCGCTGCAGCGGTACAGCCGCCGCGTCGCGGTCCAGGCCGACCCGGCCCGGTTCGCCACCACCGCCTGCCTGGACGACCTGGCCCGGCCCGTCGTCCTGCCGGCACCCGCCGGCCCGCTGCTGGGCAAGGAGGAGGTGCAGGCGCGCAACGGCGGGGTGGGCCGCGCCGACGCGGAGCTGTACTTCCACAGCGGCGGCAGTACCGGCGCCCCGGCGCTGTCGCTGTTCAGCTACGACGACTACGACACGCAGATGCACGCCGCCGCCCGCGGCCTGCTCGCCGCCGGCTACGACCCGGTCGGGGACCGTACCGCCAACCTCTTCTACTGCGGCGGCATGTACGGCAGCTTCATCAGCTTCTTCTCCGTCCTGGAGCGGCTCGGCGGGGTACAGCTCCCGCTGGCCGCCGGCCCCGACCACCGCGCGACGGCCCGGGCCCTGATCGACCACGGGGCGACCACCCTCTTCGGCATGCCGTCCTACCTGTGGCAGCTGCTGCACGCGGAGGCGGACGCGCTGCGCGCCTACGGGGGCCTGCGCAAGGTGTTCTACGGCGGCGAGCACTTCACGCCCGAGCAGCAGCGCACGCTGAAGGACGAGTTCGGCATCGAGGTGGTCCGCTCCATCACCTACGGCAGCACCGACCTGGGCCCGCTGGGCTACCAGTGCACCGAGAGCTCGGGCGGCGTCCACCACCTCCACGCCGACCTGCACACGATGGAGATCCTCGACCCGGAGGGGGAGCGGCCGGTCGCGCCGGGCGAGACGGGCCGGCTGGTGTTCACCACGCACGCCCGGCGCGGTCAGCAGCTGGGCCGGTACGTCATCGGGGACCTGGGTCGGGCCGTGCCCGGCCGCTGCCCGTGCGGCAGCCACGCCCCGCGCTTCGAGTTGCAGGGCCGCACCGGCGACGTGATGCGGGTGGCGACGTACTTCCTCAACCACCGCCGCTTGGTGGCCCTGGCGGAGGAGCAGGGCGGCCACCGCGGCGAGCTGCAGGTCCTGCTCGGCAGCGAGGGGGCGCGCGAGCGGCTGACGGTGCGGGTGGAGCGGTCCGCGGGTACGGACCCGGAGCGGTTGCGCGAGGTCTTCCTGGCCGGCTATCCCGAGCTCCGCTCGGCGGTCTCGGAGCGGCTGCTGGACCTGGTGGTCGAGGCGGTCGACGGCGCGGCGCTGGACCGCAGCCCCACCAGCGGCAAGCTCCGCTCCGTGGTGGACGCCCGACGCTAGATCGTCGGGCGGTGTCCGGACCGTGTCCGGACCGTGTCCGGCCGGTCCGGTGACGGACCGGCCGCGCGGCTACCCGGCGTCGGGGGTCCCGGCTGGGGGGCCTTCGGCCGTGATGCGGCGGCGGACCTGGTCCTCCTGGGCCAGGCGCCGCAGCAGTTCGAGCACCGGGGCGGAGAGGGCGAAGACGACGACCGCCTGCTCCGCCAGCGCCGCCGAGTCCCGGAAGGCGGCGGCGCGGTGGAGGTCGAGGCGGGCGATGGAGTCGGCCAGCTCGGCGTAGCCGAGGAGGCCGTCCGGCCGGTACCCGGCGTCGAGCCGCCTGAGCTGCTTGAGCGCCGTGGTGAGCCCCCGGACGTGCGGGGAGGTGTCGGGGACCTGCCAGTCCATGGCCGCGATCAGCTGGGCGACGTCCGCTTCGGCGGCCGTCTCGGCCTCTTCCTCCTGGTCGCAGTCCCCGGCCGGGGCCTCGGCCACCGGTACGGGCAGGGCGTAGCTGATCGCGCCGAGGGCGGCGTCGGTGGTGTCGGCGCGGTCGACCGCGGCCAGCACCTCGCGGGTGGCGGCGATGGACAGGCCGCCCAGGGTGGTCAGCGCCTTGATCAGCCGGAGCCGCTGGACGTGCTCGTCCCCGTACTCGGCCAGGGTGGCGGCCGTGGCCCGGCCGGCGGGCAACAGCCCCTCCCGGCGGAAGTACTTGATGCTGGCGACCGGCACGCCGGTGCTGCGGCTGAGCTCCGAGATCCTCATGGGCTACCTCGCTGTGGTGCGGCCGGGCTTCCGCCGCCGTCGATTGGACACCCTAAGAAGATACTGCCACTATCTAGTACTGGATACCTTGAATATCCAACTACTCCATGTAATCACCCTGGAGCTGCCATGCCTTCGCCCCAGCCGTCCGCCCCGTCACCCACAGCAGCCTCGAAGCCCTCCTCCGTCCTGCGCAGCCCACGGCTGTGGATCGGCACGGGGGCGATCCTCGCGGTGGTCTCGACGCTGTTCGCACTGCTGTACGTCGGCGGCAACGTCAACCCCAAGGGCAATCTGCGCGACCTGCCCGTCGCGCTGGTCAACAGCGACCGGGGCGCCGACTCGGGCGGCAAGCACGTCAACTTCGGCGAGCAGGTCGTCACGGGGATCCAGAAGTCCTCGGCGGGCAACAAGAGCATCGCGTGGCAGGTGCTCAGCCGCGAGGAGGCCGACGAGCGGCTCGGCCAGGGCAAGCTCTACGGCGCGCTCGTCGTGCCGGGGGACTTCACCGCGTCGGTGTCGGCCCTGACCGCGCCGCCCGCCCTGGCGCAGGGGCAGGCCCCGGGGCAGGCGCAGGCCAAGCCCCAGGCGCAGAGCCAGGCCCAGGGCCAGGGCCAGGCGCAGGCCCAGCCGCAGGGCCAGGGCCAGGCGGCGCCGCAGCCGGTCCGCCCGAAGCTGATGGTGCTGACCAACCAGTCGGCCGGCAGCTTCGGCTCTTCCATGGCCTCCCAGGCGGCGCAGCAGGCCGCCCACGCCGCCTCCGCGCAGCTCGGCAAGGAACTCCTCGCCCGCGTGTCCGGCCAGGGTGCGGCCGCGGCCCAGCTCCCCCCGGCCGCCAAGCTGACGCTGGCCGACCCCGCTGCCGTGGAGGTCGCCGACGGCCATCCGGTCGGCGCGCGCAGCGCGATGGGACTGAGCGCGTTCTACTACGCCCTGGTCCTGCTGGTGTGCGGCATGCTCGCCGCCAACGTGATCAACTCCCAGGTCGACAACGCGCTCGGCTACCTGCACACCGACTACGGCCCCTTCCGCAAGCGGACCCCCGTCCGGCACACGAGCCGGGTGCGCACCCTGGCCATCAGCACCGTCCTCATGCTGGGCTTCTCGATCGTCATGGGTTCGCTGGTCGAGGCCACCACCGTCGGCCTCCTCGACATGGACGCCACCCACCTGGGCCTGCTGTGGCTGTACTCGGTGGCCACCATCGCGGTGGTCGGCATCAGCGGCCTCGCCCTGCTGGCCGCCTTCGGCACGCCGGGCATGCTGGTCTCCACCATCGTCTTCATCGCGATGGCCGTCCCCTCCTCCGGCGCGACCGTGCCGCTGGAGGCGTTGCCCGGGTTCTTCCGTACGCTCGCCGACTTCGAGCCGCTCCGGCAGCTCACCGGCGGCCTGCGTTCCCTCCTCTACTACGACGCGCAGGCCGACGCCGGCCTCACCCGGGCCTGGGCCGCGATGGGGATCGCGCTCGCCGTGTCCCTGGCCTTCGGCTTCGGCGTCACCCGCCTCTACGACCGCAGGGGCCTCCACCGCATCCCCCAGCCCGCGGAGTCCTCTGTCGCCGCCCCGGCTCCGGCGGCGGGCTGACCGGACACACCGGAGGACCTGGCCGCACCGCCGGCTCCCGTCGGGGGGGGGCCCGGCCCCCCGGGCCGCCCCCCCCCCCGGCGCGGCCCGGGGGGGGGGGGCCCGGGCCCCGGCCGGGGGGGGGCCCGGCCGCCCCGCCGCCCCCCCCCCCCCCG
>NZ_JBHXTC010000001.1:140861-141867 GCF_042677605.1 Streptomyces sp. NPDC127106
GTGTGTTCCGTCCCTCCGCCCGGCGGTGGGGCGGGTGTCCCACGCCCACTCGCGTCCCCCCGCCCCCCCCCCCCCGCCCCGCGGGGCCCGCCCCCCCCCCGGCCCCCCCCCCCGACGCGCGTTCTCCGTCAGTCGCGGGGCGTCCAGAGCGCCGTGAGGCGGGCCGCCTTCCAGGCCAGGCTCCCCCAGCCGCCGTTCAGGGTCAGCACGGCGACGGCGCACGTGGGGAAGGACTCGCCGAGGCGGGCCACCAGCGGCTCCGGCCCGTCCCCGCACAGTCCCACCGCCAGCTCGTGCACGGCCGGGTTGTGGCCGACGACCAACAGACCGGTCAGCTCGTCCGACTGCTCCCCGAGGACGCCGAGCAGTTCCTCGGCGTCGGCCTCGTACAGCCTGTCGTCGAAGACGGTGGTCGGGGGGTCGGCGAGGGCGGGGAGCATGAGCTGCCATGTCTGCCGGGTCCGCCGGGCCGGTGAGCACAGCGCCAGGTCCACCTCGAACCCGGATTCGGCGAGCCGGCGCCCCATCCTGGGGGCGTCGGCCCGTCCCCGGTCCGCGAGTTCGCGTGCGAAGTCCTCGACGTCCGTGGTCTGTCTGGGCACCGCCTTCGCATGGCGGACCACCACGATCCGGCGCTCGGTGTCGGGCACCGTCCACACCTCCCATGCCCGGCCCGCCGGTCACCCGCGCGGCCCCCGTTCCGGGCGCTGCTCGTCCTTGGCGGTCCGGGTCCGGAGCCGCCCCCTTGCGCCTTCCCCGGCCGGCACCGCTGCAAGCGCGACCGAACGGGGGACCTGAGGTAGGCGTGAACCCTTCGCGTGTCCGGCATGAAGAAGCGGTTCCTCCCGGGCGTGCACGCCCGGGGTGCCTCGCTGGATCTCGCCGGACCCGGCCCCGGGGGGGCCCGCGGGGCCAACACACCCCCCCCAAACCCAACAGAACAGATACCACCCAAAGTTAAAGAAAAAGAGGCAGGAACAGTTGGCCCAACCCACGCAGAAAACGG
>NZ_JBHXTC010000001.1:141877-175091 GCF_042677605.1 Streptomyces sp. NPDC127106
CACGATTTCCCTGCTGGGTGGGGGGTGGGTTTTTTTTTGGGGCGGGGGGGGGGGCCCGGCGGCCCCCCCCCCCCCCCCCCCCCGGGGGGGGCGGGGGGCCCCCCCCCCCCCCCCCCGCACGGGTACTGCGCGTGCACCGCAAACGTGTACGCAACGTGAGGAGCGCCTGGTGCCGCCTCCGGTCGGCTGGCGCGGGTAAACCCCGTCTCCCTCAGGTGGGGCATGCAGAATCGATTAGCTGCATGGCGTTCGGGAGGGCGGGCACGCCCGTCGCTTACCGTGACCGGGCAGTGCTGCACAGCTGCCCCGGCCAACGTCAGACCTTCCGAAAGGTGATCGAGGCATGAGCCAGTCCACCCGGGCCGCCGGCCGCGGACTCGACGCCGGCACCGCCGCGCCGGCCGTCGCCGGGGTCGCCGAGAACCTCCGCTTCCTCGCCACCCACACCCTGCCCGCCTTCGTCCGCGGGTTCGTCAACACCCGTCCCACCGTGGTCAAGGTCTATGCCACCGTCGGCCAGCCCGCCTGGTCCGCGGCCACCCTGCGCGCGCTGCGCGCCCGCCACGGCGGGGCGCCCGTCCTGCTCAAGGGCATGTCCGGGCCCATGCTGGTCCTCCTCGACGAGCCCGAACTCCGCCGGTTCTACGCCGAACCCGTCCGTACGCTGGCCATGGACTCCCCCGACAAGACCGCCGGCCTGGCGATCCTGGAGCCCACCGGGGTCATCTGCTCGCACGGCGAACTCCGCGAACAGCGACGGACGATCAACGACGAGGTCGTGGCCGCCGCCGAGCCCGTGCACCCCTGCGGCCAGGAGTACCTCGCCGTGGTCGCGGACGAGGCCAGGCGGCTCACCGCCCGCAGCGTCCTCGACACGCCGACGCTCGAACGCGCGATGCAGCGGGCGACCCGCCGGATCGTCCTGGGCGAGGCGGCCGCCGACGACCGGCAGCTCACCCAGTGGCTGTTCACCCTGCGCAACGAGGGCAACTGGATGGGCAAGCGCAGGAAGCAGGCCCTGGCGGCGCGGAGGCTGTACGCCGAGGCCAACGCGCGGATCGCGGCGTACGCCGCCAGCGCACCCGCGCACGCCCTGGCCGCCCGGGCCCTGACCCACCCGGACCCGGACGGCAGCCTCGACCCGATCGGCCAGACCCACCACTGGCTGCTCGCCCTCGACGCGCTCGGGCCGGTCGCCGCCCGCGCCCTGCTGCTCATCGCCACCCACCCGGCCGAGCAGGACGCCGTCTTCGCCGAGGCGTCCACCGGCACCGGTCCGCTCCTGCCCCGCCTACAGGCCTGCGTCCGGGAGTCCCTGCGACTGTTCCCGCTGGTACCGGACCTGGTACGGGTCACCCGGGCCCCCACCACCTGGCGCGGCGTGTCCTACCCTGCGGGCACGTCCGTCCTGGTGCCCGCCCTGTTCCACAACCGCGATCCGTACCGGGTCTCCGCGCCCGACGCATTCGTGCCCGGCCGCTGGCTGCCCCCCGGCGCGACCGGGATCCTGCAGTTCGCGCCGTTCAGCCACGGCGGAGGCCGCTGCCCCGGGGAGAACCTGGGGCTGCTGCTCACCACCGCCCTGTGCGCCGAGCTCCTGCGCGCCCACCGCCTCACCGGGGCCCGGCCCGCGCTACCGTCCTCGGGGCCGCTGCCGCTGATCGTGGACACCGCCGGTATCCGGCTGGGCCTCGTACCCCGCTGACCTCCCGACGTCACCCGCTCCTTCCCGCTCTTCGACCGCCGAGCCGGAGACCGCCGGCCGGCCGAGACCACGAGGCCCCGATGACCGACACCTCCCCCACCGCCCGCACCGCCGACCCCTCAGCCGAGACACCGCCGCAGCCCGGCAGCTGGGTGACCGCGCCCTACGGGCCCGCCGGTCTGCTGGAGCGCCTCGGCTCGGCCGCCTTCGCCGGGATCAACTCCCACTGGGAGTGGCACGAACTCCCGCTGCCGCTGGCCCTGCTGAACCTGCGGACCCTCCGCGAGGACCTGCGCCGCAAGAACCTGTACGACACCTTCGGCGCGGGCGGCGAGCGCCCCCGCCGGGCCACCACCCGGCTCCTGCCCTACCGTTCGTACGACGGCTCCGGCTACGACCCGTACGACGAGGACATGGGCCGGGTCGGCACCCGGCTCGACCGCAACGCCCCGCTGGAGATGTCCTACCCGGAGTCGGACGCGGAGCTGATGACCCCCAGCCCCCGGGAGATCAGCCGTCAGCTGCTGGCCCGCCGCTCCTTCGTGCCGGCCACCACGCTGAACCTGCTCGCCGCGGCCTGGATCCAGTTCCAGATGCACGGCTGGGCCAACCACGGCGACAACACCTCCGAGGAACCCTTCACCGTTCCCCTGGCCCCGGACGACGACTGGGAGGCGCACGGCGGCACCTGCCCCATGCGGATCAACCGCACCCAGCCCGACCGCGTGGCGCACACCACCCCGGACGCCCCGCCCACGTACGAGAACACGGTCACCCACTGGTGGGACGGCTCCCAGCTGTACGGCAGCGACGAGGAGCGCTGCCGCTCGCTGCGCACCGGGGAGCACGGCAAGCTCACCCTCGGCGAGGACGGCCGGCTGCCCGCCGACCCCAGGCCGGGCCGGGACTGCCTGGACTGGACCGGGATGAACCACGACTGGTGGGCGGGCCTGTCGCTGCTGCACCACCTGTTCACCAAGGAGCACAACGCGATCTGCGACATGGTCCGCTCCCACCACCCCACCTGGGACGACGAGCGGATCTTCCAGATCGCGCGGCTGGTCAACTCCGCCCTCATCGCGAAGATCCACACGGTGGAGTGGACGCCCGGCATCCTGGACACGCCCGCGCTGCACTACGCGATGAACGCCAACTGGTACGGGATGCTGCCCCGCTGGGTGAGCAAGCGGTTCGGCCGGATCGGCTCGGGCGAGATGCTGAGCGGTATCCTCGGCTCGCCCACCGAACACCACGCCGCCCCGTACTCGATGACGGAGGAGTTCGTCTCCGCGTACCGGCTGCACCCGCTCATCCCCGACGAGCTCGCCGTCCACGACCACCGCGGCGGCCGGCTGCGCCGCACCATCGGCTTCGACGAGATGCAGGGCCGCGACACCCGCAAGGCCGTCGACGAGTTCGGGATGAGCGACCTCCTCTACACCTTCGGCACCTCCCACCCCGGCGCCCTGGTCCTGCACAACCACCCCGACGCGCTGCGCAACCTGGTCCGGCTGTCCGGCGAGCACATGGACCTCGGTACCGTGGACATCCTGCGCGACCGCGAGCGCGGGATCCCCCGCTACAACGCGTACCGGCAGATGCTGCGCAAGCGGCCGGTCGCCTCCTTCGAAGAGCTGACGGGCGGCCACCCGGACGACACGCCGCTGATCAGGGACCTGTACGAGGGCCGGCTCGACAGGGTCGACACCCTCGTCGGCAATCTGGTGGAGCCGCGGCCCGAGGGCTTCGGCTTCAGCGACTCCCTCTTCCGGATCTTCATCCTGATGGCCAGCCGGCGGCTCAAGAGCGACCGCTTCTTCACCACCGACTACCGGCCGGAGGTGTACACCGCCGAAGGCCTGGAATGGATCGACCGGAACGGCATGTCGAGCGTGCTGCTGCGGCACCACCCCGAACTGGCCCCCGCCCTGGACGGCGTCGCCAACGCCTTCGGCCCCTGGAAGACCGTGTAGGACGCCCCCGACCGGCCACCGCAACCCCGCCCGGCCGCCCCACCCGACCCGGTGCCGACCGCACCCGACCCGGTGCCGACCGCGCCCGTCCGGTCACCGTGCGTACGGGCGCCCGGTGGGCCGTGCGGGGCGGGCGGGGGGACCATGGGGGTGTTGGAGGATCGTCGTCCGGATCCGATCCGGGTGGGTGGGCTATGCGTGAGCAGACCTCGATAGAGGAGCTGATCAGCGGCGCCGCACAGGATGCCGGCGGGTGGCTGGGCGCCCTGCCCGTGGCCCAGGTGGCCACGGGCTCCGACGGTCGGATCGTCCGCTGGAACCATGCCGCCCAGGAACTCCTGGGATACCCGCCACCCCAGGTGCTGGGGCGGCACATCGCCGACCTGCTCCACCCGGGCGCCGACCGCAGCCTCGGACGGGCCCTGTGGGAGACCGCCGCCACGGGGCGCGGGGTGATGGGCACGGTGACCGCCTGGCACCGCGACGGGCATCCGCTGGAGCTGGAGATCTGGGCCTGCCCGGTCCCCGACCGGAAGGGCTCGGCCTCGGCGGTGCTGGTGTTCGCCGCCGAGGCGCACGCCGCACGCCGCGTCCGCGGGTCGTCGGCGGTGTGGGAGGGGCTGTTCGCCCGGTCGCCGGTGGGGATCGGCATCCTCGACACCCAGTTGCGCTTCCTGCAGGTCAACCCGGCCCTGGAGCGGATGAACGGCCTGCCGGAGTCCTCCCACGTCGGGCGGCGGCTGGCCGAGGTGCTGCCCGAGGTGAACGCCGCCGAGATGGAGGAGGCGATGCAGGAGGTCCTGGACACCGGCGAGCCGCTCCTGGACCGGCGGCGCAGGGGGCGTACGCCGGCGGACCCGGGCCAGGACCGGGTGTGGTCGTGCTCCTACGTCCGTGTCGAGGACCCGATGGACCGGCCGATCGGTGTGATCGCCACGCTGGTGGACGTCACGGAGCAGCAGCGCGACCACACCGCCGCCGAGGTGGGCCGGCGCCGGCTCGCCCTGCTCAGCGAGGCCAGCGTACGCATGGGGGCCAGTTTGGAGCTGGAGCGGACCGCGCAGGAGCTCGCCGACCTCGCCGTGCCGCACCTCGCCGACGTGGTCACCGTCGACGTCCTGGAGACGCTGGCCCGCGGGGGCGAGCCGGGTCTGGGCCTGACGGCGGGTGTGGAGCTGCGGCGCCTGGGCAAGTCCCCGCTGACCGGCCGGGCCCTCGGGGATGTCCTCGCCCCGATCGGCCGGACCCTCGTCTTCCCGCCCGGCGCCCCGTACACGCAGGCCCTCAGCATCCGCCAGCCGTACGTCCTCGCCCGCTTCGACCAGCGGGCCGTCGCCCTCGCCGCCCGCCGCACCGACAAGCCCGCGCAGTTGCTCAAGGCGGGCGTGCACTCGTTCATGATGGTCCCCCTCGTCGCCCGCGACCTGGTCCTGGGGGTGGCCACCCTGTACCGGATGCGGCCGATCGGCCCGGTCGGGGCCGAGGACGTGGTCCTCGCCGGCGAGCTCGCCGCCCGCGCCGCCATCAGCATCGACAACGCCCGTCTCTACCAGCACGAGCACGATACCGCGGTGCTGCTCCAGCGCAGCATGCTCCCGCAGCACATCGCCTCGCCCACCGGCATCGAGGTGGCCCACCGCTACCTGCCGGCCAGCGACATCAACGAGGTGGGCGGCGACTGGTACGACGTCCTCCAGCTCCCCGACGGCAGGGCGGCACTGCTGATCGGCGACGTCATGGGGCACGGCATGGCCGCGGCCGCGGTGATGGGCCGCCTGTCCGCCAGTGTCCGGGCGCTGGGGCGCCTCGACCTGCCGCCGACGGACATGCTGCACCAGCTGGAGGCGGCACTCGCCGACCTCGCGGAACCGATGCTCGCCACCTTCCTCTACGTCACCTGCGACCCGCGCACCGGCGAATGCACCGTCACCCGCGCCGGACACCCCCCGCCGGTCGCGGTCCAACCGGACGGCACCAGCTGGGTCGTCAGCACGCCGCCCGGCGTGCCGTTGGGCGTCGGCGGGATCGAGTTCACCACGACCCCCCTGCCCCTGCAACCGGGCTCCCTGCTGGTCCTGTACACGGACGGGCTCATCGAAGCCCGGGGCACCGACATCGACGACCGGCTCGGGGAACTCATCCGGCTGCTCGCCGAACCCAAGCGCCCCCTGGACCACCTGTGCGACACCCTCGTCACGGGTCTGGTCCCCGCGTCCGCGGACGACGACATCGCCATCCTCATCGCCCGTATCGGCGGATGACCGATGGCGCCCCCGGCGGCCCCCGGGGAAGGGGGCCGCGGTCGCGCCCGGCGGCGGCCTAGACGAAGTCGACGTCGCAGACGCTGACGAAGAACTCGCCCTTGTATTCGGGGCCGGCGTCACCGCCGCCCCAGATGTTGACGATGGCGTGTCGTCCCCGGCGGGGCGGCACGGCTTCGGTGGTGTACTGCAGCTCCTGGTCGCCGTGCGTGCCGCTGCCGTGGGTCTCGACCATGAAGGGGATCGGTTCCAGCGCCTCCCAGGAGACGCCCTGCGCCGGATCCCAGCCGTCCTTGGTGATGAACCACTGGTGCGTCCACTTCGGGCCCAGGTGGTTCTGGGTGTAGCGGTAGGTGAAGGTGTGCGCTCGCACCTCGGCCTGCATCGTGGTGGCCGGCCAGTCGCCGAACCCGTTCGCGCTGGGCAGGTCCAGGCCTCTGAAGGCGGGGTTCGCCGCCGACGCCACGTCCGCGCCGCGGAAGAACTTCCGGTACTCCAGGTAGCCGCGCGCCTCGTTCCACGGCGGGTTGGCGGCCGTGTCGGGCGGGACGACCTCCTGCCAGGTGGTGGAGGTGTTCAGGCGGCGGGCCTCCTGGCAGATCGGTGCGTCGTCGCCGTCGCGGATGGCGCGGATCGCCCGGCTGACCGGGAACTGCTGGCTCCCGTGCCGCACTTCGACGCGCTGCTGCTCTTCGGCGGCTCTCATGGGGACGGGCACGCTGTAGGGCTGGGAGTTGGACGTGTCCACGCTGATCTCGTCCGTGAACGGTCCCCAGCTGCCGTCGGCGTTCCGGGCGCGGATCTTCACACGGTACTCCCGGGCCGGGGTCTCCCCCAGGCACACCCAGTGCCGGTTCGCCGACTGCCAGTGCGGGTACCAGGCGGCCCAGTACAGGTCCGCCGTCTGTGCCACCCGGCCGTCGAGCCACACCTCGTAGTGGTGGGGGTAGGCGGGGCGTCCGCCGTTCCAGTCCGGCGGCTCGGTGGTGCCCTGGTCGGCGGAGTTCGCGCCGATCCGCCAGGTGAGGGAGATGCCTTCCAGCTTGACGTCGCCGTCATCGCGGTACGTCGCCGTCGCGCGCAGGTCTTCGGGGTGGGGCTGCTGCACCGTACTGACTCCTCGGGTCGTGGCGGAGGGGAGGCGGGGGGACGGCCTCCGAGCCGGGCCGGTCGAACCGGCCAGCTCCCGAACGCATACCCTCCGTAGCGATTGACTACACAGGGTGAACGAGTGCTTTCGTGGCGCGGTTCCCCGCGCTCCGACCGAACGGGGAACGAGGGTGGTTTGATGCTGATTCAGGGGTTTCGTATCGGTTTGATTGATCTTGGGGACGCACCTGTGCTGCGAAAGCTGAAGCGGGCCTCGGGCGCAGCTGCGGGGGCGGCGGCAGGAGCCGTCCGGGAGCCGACGGCGCGGGGACGCCGGCAGCCGCCCGGGCCGACGCTGCCGTGGGGGCTGGCCGCGGGGTTCTTCGTCGTCTACGCGGCGCTGTCGCTGAGCTTGCACCGGCGGATGTTGACCTACGGCTACGACCTCGGGATCTTCGAGCAGGCCGTGCGCTCCTACGCGGCCGGCGACCTCCCCGTGTCCGCCCTGAAGGGGCCCGGTTTCCGGCTGCTGGGTGACCACTTCTCCCCGGTCCTCGCCACCCTCGCCCCGTTCTACCGGCTCTTCCCCACCCCCCTGACGCTGCTGGTGGCGCAGGCGGCCCTGCTCGCCGTGTCCGTGGTGCCGCTCAGCCGCTGGGCCCACGAGGCGTACGGCAGGGCCGCCGCGCTGGTGGTCGGCCTGGGATACGGGGCGTCCTGGGGCATTGCCGCGGCCGTCGAGTTCGACTTCCACGAGATCTGCTTCGCCGTCCCGCTCCTCGCCTTCTCGGTCACCGCCCTGGGCCGCGAACGGTGGCGCGCGGCGGCCGCATGGTCCCTGCCGCTGCTGCTGGTGAAGGAGGACCTCGGGGCGACCGTCGCCGTGATCGGCGCCTACATCGCCTGGCGGGGACCCCGGCGCCTGGGCCTCGCCACCGCGGTCGCCGGGACCGCGGGCACCCTGCTGGAGGTCCTGGTCATCATCCCGGCGTTCAACCCCGCGCACACGTACGCCTACACGGGCGTCCTGACCGGGGAGGGAGGACGGGGCGGAATCCTGACGCGCCTCCTGCACCTGCCCCTCGACCTGATCACGCCGCAGCCCAAGGCCACCACGGTGGTGCTGCTGCTGGCCCCGGTGGCGTTCATGGCGCTGCGCTCACCGCTGATCGTCCTGGCCCTGCCCACGCTGGCCTGGCGCTTCCTGTCCGACACCCCCGCCTACTGGGGCACCGTGTACCACTACAGCGCCGTGCTGATGCCGATCGTCTTCGGCGCCTTCGTCCACTGCCTGGGCCTGTGGGCTCCCGGCGGTTCGGCGCACGACCGCCGCACCGTGCGGGCCGCACTCACCAGCAGCGCCGCCATGACCCTCCTGCTGCTCCCCCAGTTCCCGCTGGCCCGACTCGCCGACCGGGCGACCTGGCAGACGCCGCCGCGCGCCGCCGCGGCACACCGCCTGATGGACCGGATTCCCGACGGCGCGACCGTCTCCGCGTCGAACCGCCTGGTCCCCCAGCTCACCAGCCGGTGCACGGTCACCCTGTTCGGCTTCCCCGGCATCCCGCTCACCGCCGAATGGATCATCGCCGACGCCCGGGACCCCATGGGCTTCCCCCTGTCGGCCGAGGACGAGGCCCGCGCGCTCGGGGACGCCCGCGCGGCGGGCTGGCACACGGTCGCCGAGGACGACGGATACGTCCTGCTGCGCCACCCGCCCGCCTGAGACCACCGGACGCGACACCGCCGGGCACACCCGGGTCCCGAACCCCGTCACCGGGCGCCGCGCTGGTCGACGAGCGCGGCCAGGCCGTCCAGGATGCGTTGCAGGCCGAACTCCCACGCCTGGTCCTGCCCGTTGGACTCGGCCGCTGAGGCGAGGGCTGCCGTGACCGCGGGAAAGCGGTCGCCGTGCGCCTGCATCAGTTCACCGAGGAGGGCGCCCAGCTGGGCCTCGGGGTTGCCCGCGGGACCCGCGGCCCGGGCCTGCTGGGTGAGGGTGCGCAGGTGACCGGCCAGCAGGACGGCGGCGTCCATCCGTTCGGCGCCGTTCAGCCCCGTACCGTCCAGCGCGGCAACGGCCCGCTCCAGCCAGGACAGCTCCGCGGGCCCCATGACCCGCGGCCCGACGGTGGCCTCCAGGACCCAGGGGTGCCGGGCGAAGCCCTCGGCCAGCCGGTGGGCCCATTCCTCCAGTTGCCCGCGCCAGCCGCCGGACGGCACCTCCGGCACGGGGCAGGGTCCGATCGCGGTGTCGGCCATCAACGCGACCAGCTCGGCCTTGCCCGGCACGTACCGGTACAGCGCCATCTTCGTCACGCCGAGGTGCGCGGCGACCCGCTGCATGGACACCTCGGCGAGGCCTTCCGCGTCGGCGAGCTCGATGCCGGCCCGCGCGATGCGCTCCAGGTCGAGCGTCGGCCTGGGGCCCCGCGCGCGCTTGGGGTGCGGGCCCCACAGCAGCCGCACCAGTTCGGCGTGCTCACCGTCCATGCCTGCCACCCCTCTCCTCTGCCCCGGCACTTGCCGAACCAACTGCGTCTACGGTACACAGTCATCATCCGTGTCCATCGGACACAGTTTTGGAGCGGAGAAGACCGATCGTGAAGAAGACCTCGAACAAGACCGTCCTCATCTCCGGCGCGAGCATCGCCGGCCCGGCCCTCGCCTACTGGCTGGGACGCCACGGCTTCGAGCCCACCGTCGTCGAACTCGCCCCGGCCCTGCGCCCGGGCGGCCAGGCCGTCGACTTCCGCGGCGCGGCACACCTCACCGTGCTGGAACGAATGGGCCTGCTGGCCGAGTTGCGCCGCATCCAGACCGGCGGCAGCCCGATGCGCTTCGTCGACGAGCGCGGCCGAACGCTGCTGCGGCTGCCCGCCGAGTTCGCCGGCGGTGAGCTGGAGGTGCTCCGCGGAGACCTGGCCCATGCGCTGTACGAGCACAGCCTCCCCCGCGCCGAGTACGTCTTCGGCGACTCGATCACCCGCCTCACCGAGACCGCCTCCGGCGTGCGCGTCGACTTCCGCAGCGGGGCCTCGCGCGAGTTCGACCTGGTCGTCGGGGCGGACGGGCTGCACTCCAACGTCCGCCGCCTCGCCTTCGGGCCGGAGAAGGACTACGTGAGCCACCTCGGCTACTACGCCGCGACCTGGCAGCTCCCCCACCACCCGGGAACGGCGAAGGGCTCGGTCGGGTACAACGTGCCCGGGCGGCTCGCCTCCGTCGGCGCCGACCACCGGGACCCGGCCCGGGCAGGGGCCTTCTTCGTCTTCGCCGCACCCGAACTGTCGTACGACCGCCACGATCCCGCAGAGCAGAAGCGGCTGGTCGAGAACGCGTTCTCCGGCCTCGGCTGGGAGGTGCCCCGCCTGCTCGACTCACTGCGCCAGGCCCCCGACCTCTACTTCGACTCCATCAGCCGGGCGGACGTGGACACCTGGTCCGCGGGGCGCGTGTGCCTCCTCGGCGACGCGGCCTGCGGGGCCACCATCGGCGGCATGGGCACCGGAACCGCGGTGGTCGCCGCGTACGTACTGGCCACCGAACTCGCGCGGGCCCGGGACGACCACCGGGCAGCCTTCACCCGGTACGAGACCAGGATCCGGCCGTACGCCGAGCGCTGTCAGGCCGGGGGCGACCGCACCGGGAAGTTCCTCGCCCCCGGCACCGCGACCGGCATACGGCTGCGCAACACCCTGCTGTCCCGGCCGCTGCTGATGAAGTGGATGCTGAGGATGGGCGAGCGCGTCAGCACGGTGGACCTGCCGGACCATCCCGCCGAGCGCAGCGGCGCCGACCAGTGACCGCCACGGCCTCCACCGCGGGCCCCGTCCGTTGGCCTCGGCGAGCATCCGCGGGCGCGCACCTGGTGCCGCGGGCGGCGATCCGGGCACACGCGCCTCGCTCGGGGAGCAGGACCTTCGTGCTGACGAGCCTGCCGGCCGCGCCCGACCCGCTGATGGCCTCGCTGCGCGGGGGCTCTACGAGTTCGGGTACCGCTGCGTCGAGCGGGGTATTGCCTTTCTCGCCGTGCCCGCGCTGCGCGAGGCCCTCCGGCTGGCGCCCGGGGCGCTGCCCGTGCTGCAGGAGCTCGTTGCCGCGTTCGAGGCCGAGGACCGCCACACCGAGGCCGCGGAAACGCTCCTGCGCCACGAGGACCTGCTGGAGCCCTGGCCCGGCAGCTACCTCCTGGCGTACAACTCCCTGCTCGCCGGCGACCTCGCCACGGCCCGCGACCGGACCGCCCGACTGCCCGAGCCCGCCGACTCCGACTGGGACTGGGCGCACGGCCGGCTTCGCCGGATGCTCCGCCGGGCCGAAGCGGCCGCCGGGGCGACGCCGCTGGACCGCACCGATCTGCGCGGCTGGCAGTTCGCCCTCACCGGCACTCTGCTCGGCACCCTCTCCCCGTACGGCTTCGACGTCATGGCCGGCCGTTACGGCTACCTCGCCGACACCCATTCCGGCTGCCACCGCGGCCTCGACCGCCTCGCGATCGCCCTCGACGCCGCGGGGCGCCGTCCCACCGCCGTGAGCGCGCTGCCCGGCCGCTCCGACCGGATCGTCGCGCTGGCCGCCGCCGAACTCCTCGGCCTGCCGGTGGAGCCGTACGCACCGGGACGCCCGGACACGCTCGTCGTGGCGTACGACCTGAGCGCGCACGAGCCCGAGGTGCTGGACGGGCTCCGCGAACGCACCCCCGGCCAGGTGCTGTACGAGCACGCCGCGAGCCCTCCAGCGCCAGTTCGGCTCGGAGCCGTGGGGCGAGCAGCTCCGCGTCGACGGCCGCGGGCCGGCCGACACCCGGCCCGAGGCGGACATCGCCCGGGACATCGTGACCGCCGACCCGTCGGCCGACCCGGGCGACGGCGAGGGGCCGGCCGACGAGGACACGGCCTTCCGGGAGTTCGCCGCCGCCGTCGCCCCGCTCTGGCTGGACGGTCCCCGGACACCGGCCGGCTCCACGGGGCCGGTGTCCAGCGGTCGGTTCTGATCCCGCGGGGCTGCTCCCCCGGTTCTGATCCGTCGGGTCAGGGCGCCACGTAGGCCGCCAGGTGCTCGCCCGTGAGGGTGGAGCGGGTGGCGACCAGTTCGGCGGGGGTGCCCTGGAAGACGATCCGGCCGCCGTCGTGGCCCGCGCCGGGGCCGAGGTCGATGATCCAGTCGGCGTGGGCCATGACCGCCTGGTGGTGCTCGATGACGATCACCGACTTGCCGGAGTCCACCAGCCGGTCGAGCAGTCCGAGGAGCTGCTCGACGTCGGCGAGGTGCAGGCCGGTGGTCGGCTCGTCGAGGACGTAGACGCCGCCCTTGTCGGCCATGTGCGTGGCCAGCTTGAGGCGCTGCCGCTCGCCGCCCGAGAGGGTGGTGAGCGGCTGGCCGATGCCGAGGTAGCCGAGCCCGACGTCGGTGAGCCGCTGGAGGATCCGGTGCGCGGCCGGGGTGTGGGCCTCGCCGGCGGCGAAGAACTCCTCGGCGTCGGTCACCGACATCGCGAGCACCTCGCTGATGTCGCGGCCGCCGAGGCGGTACTCCAGCACCGCGGGCTGGAACCGCTTCCCGTCGCAGTCCTCGCAGGTGGTGGCCACTCCGGCCATCATCGCCAGGTCCGTGTAGATGACGCCGGCGCCGTTGCAGGTGGGGCAGGCGCCCTCGGAGTTGGCGCTGAACAGCGCCGGCTTGACCCCGTTGGCCTTGGCGAAGGCCTTGCGGATCGGGTCGAGCAGGCCGGTGTACGTGGCCGGGTTGCTGCGCCGGGAGCCGCGGATCGGGCTCTGGTCGACCGAGACCACGCCCTCGTCGGCCGGGATCGACCCGTGGACGAGGGAGCTCTTCCCGGAGCCGGCGACGCCGGTGATGACGGTGAGCACCCCGAGCGGGACGTCCACGTCGACCTCGCGCAGGTTGTTCGCCGTGGCGCCGCGGATCTCCAGCGTGCCGGTGGGCTCGCGGACCGTGTCCTTCAGGGCCGCCCGGTCGTCGAGGTGGCGGCCGGTGACGGTGCCGCTGCCCCGCAGCGCCTCGACGGTGCCTTCGAAGCAGACGGTGCCGCCTTCGGTGCCGGCGCCGGGGCCGAGGTCCACGACGTGGTCGGCGATCGCGATCGCCTCCGGCTTGTGCTCGACGACGAGCACCGTGTTGCCCTTGTCCCGCAGCCGCAGCAGCAGGTCGTTCATCCGCTGGATGTCGTGGGGGTGCAGGCCGATGGTGGGCTCGTCGAAGACGTACGTGACGTCGGTGAGCGAGGAGCCGAGGTGGCGGATCATCTTCACGCGCTGGGCCTCGCCGCCCGACAGCGAGCCGGCCGGCCGGTTGAGGGACAGGTAGCCCAGGCCGATCTCCGTGAACGAGTCGAGGGTGTGCTGCAGCGCGGTGAGCAGCGGGGCGACCGAGGGCTCCGTGAGGCCGCGGACCCATTCGGCCAGGTCCCGGATCTCCATCGTGCAGGCGTCGGCGATGCTGATCTTGCCGATCTTCGACGAGCGGGCGCCCTCGCTGAGCCGGGTGCCGTCGCAGTCGGGGCAGGTGGTGAAGGTGACCGCCCGCTCCACGAAGGCGCGGATGTGCGGCTGCATCGCCTCCTTGTCCTTGGACAGGAACGATTTTTGGATCTTGGGGATGAGTCCTTCGTAGGTGAGGTTGACGCCGTTGACCTTCACCTTGGTGGGCTCGCGGTAGAGGAAGTCCTGCATCTCCCTCTTCGTGAACCGGCGGATCGGCTTGTTCGGGTCGAGGAAGCCCGACTCGGCGTAGATCCCGACGGTCCACACGTTGTCCGACTTCCAGCCGGGGATGGTGAAGGCTCCCTCGGCGATCGACTTGGAGTCGTCGTACAGCTGGGTGAGGTCGATGTCGGAGACCGTGCCGCGCCCTTCGCAGCGCGTGCACATGCCACCAATGCGCTCGTAGGTCGCCTTCACGGTCTTGGTCTTGGCGGCGCCGCGGTCGACGGTGAGCCCGCCGCTCGCCCGGACCGAGGCGGTGTTGAACGAGTACGCGCTGGGCGGGCCGATGTGCGGCGTGCCGAGCCGACTGAAGAGGATGCGCAGCATCGCGTTGGCGTCGGTGGCGGTGCCGACGGTGGAGCGGGGGTCGCCGCCCATGCGTTGCTGGTCGACGGTGATCGCGGTGGTCAGGCCGTCGAGGACGTCGACCTCGGGCCGGGCCAGGGTGGGCATGAAGCCCTGGAGGAAGGCGCTGTAGGTCTCGTTGATCAGCCGCTGCGATTCGGCGGCGATGGTGTCGAAGACCAGCGAGCTCTTGCCGGAGCCGGAGACTCCGGTGAAGACCGTCAGCCGGCGCTTCGGGATCTCGATGCTGACGTCCTTGAGGTTGTTCTCGCGGGCGCCGACCACGCGGATCAGATCGTGGCTGTCGGCGGCGTGCTGCGCGGGCGGCTTCGGGTTCTTGCTCGTGGCCATGCTGTCGGTCGTCTCCATCTGTGGGGCCGGCCGGCCCGGTCGTACGGTCAGGCCAGTTCCTGGATGCGGATCATGTTGCCCGCGGGGTCGCGGAACGCGCAGTCGCGGATGCCGTACGGCTGGTCGGTGGGCTCCTGGACGACTTCGGCGCCGTCGGCGGCCAGCCGCTCGAAGGTGCCGTCGACGTCGGCGGTGGCCAGGAGGATGCCGGCGTAGGTGCCCTTGGCCATCATTTCCGTGATGGTGCGGCGCTCGTCGTCGGTGACGCCGGGGTCGGCGGCCGGCGGGTGCAGGACGATGGAGGTGCCCGGCTGGTCGGGGGGACCGACCGTGATCCAGCGCATCCCGCCGTAGCCGACGTCCTTGCGGACCTCGAAGCCGAGGGTGTCCCGGTAGAAGGTCAGGGAGGCCTCCGGGTCGTCGTGCGGGAGGAAGCTCGCGTGAATGCTGATGTCCATGACCGTCACGCTAGCCGCGGCCCGGTGCCCCGCGCTTCTCGATTCCTGATCGGTCTGGTGACCTGCTTCTCGACGCACGACGGGATGCCCTCCGTCGCGTCCGCCGCCTCGCGGCGGTAGGCGCTGGGCGGCATGCCGACCAGCTCGGTGAAGCGCGTGCTGAAGGTGCCCAGGGACGAGCAGCCGACGGCGAAGCACACCTCGGTGACGGTGAGGTCGCCGCGCCGCAGCAGGGCCATGGCGCGTTCGATGCGCCGCGTCATGAGGTAGCCGTACGGGGACTCGCCGTAGGCCCGCTTGAACGCGCGGCTGAGGTGCCCCGCCGACATGTGCACGCCGCGGGCGAGGGCCTCCACGTCCAGCGGCTGCGCGTACTCGCGGTCGATCCGGTCGCGGACCCGGCGCAGCAGGGCGAGGTCGCGCAGGTGCTGGGCAGCGGCTGCGTCGGATTTTCCGGTCACCCGGAAAATCGTGCCACACCGGCGTCCTCCCCGGCGGCGGTCTCCCGGGAGGCGGAGTCCTCGGCTGCCGCGGCCGTGCCCGCGGGGGGCTCCTCGTGGAGCCGTTCGACGAGGATGGCCGCGACGTCGTCCGCCAGGCAGCCCCGGGTGTGGCGGACCAGTCCCTCGTGGAGGCCCTCCAGGAACTCCTGCCCGGTGCGGTCGTGCATCGCTTCCATCGCCTCGGGCAGGGCGAAGAAGCAGTTGTCGCGGTCACGGGCTTCGATGACCCCGTCGGTGTGCAACAGCAGCCGGTCGCCCGGGGCGAAGGGATAGCTGTCGGCTTCGCCGGGCGGGTCGGTGATGAACTCCTCCAGGCCGAGCGGCGGCAGGGGGGAGGCGGGTGTCAGGGCGCTGACCTTGCCGTGGCTCAGCAGCAGCGGGGGCGGGTGGCCGCGGTTGACCACCTCGACGGCGGGCCCGTCCGGGACCTGGGCCACGACGGCGGTGACGAACCCCTCCAGGCCGCCGTCCCCGCCGTCCCCGCCGGACCCGCCCGCCACGGCGGCGTCGCGGCGCAGGGCCGCCCCGCAGTGGTTCATGACCTCCACGAGCTCGGCCTCGTAGTGCACGGCCTCCCGGAACGCGCCCAGGACGACGGCGGCTGCCCGTACGGCGGGCAGCCCCTTGCCCCGGACGTCCCCCACGATCATCCGGACCCCGTACCGGGTCTGGACGGCATCGTAGAGGTCGCCGCCGATCTGCGCCCCCTTCTCGGCCGCCAGGTAGAGGCTGGCCGTGCGGACGGGGCCCAGCCGGTCCGGCACGGGGCGCAGCAAGACCTCCTGCGCGGCGGCGGCGATCCGGCGGATCTGGTTGAGCTCGTTCTGCTGGCGCGTCCGCGCGGCACGGCTCGTGGTGAAGCCCGCGACCGACACGAGGAACAGGGCCAGAAAGTTGGTGTAGACCTGCTGGCTGCCCCAGGCCTGGTTGTGGGTGGCGGTGGTGACGCTCACCCCGACGGCCACCAGCACCGCGACGAGCGTGCCCGCAGGGCCCATGGTCACCGCGGCCAGGGCAGGCGTCGCGACGAGCATCGGGCCGGTGTAGATGAAGTGGAGGGGGGTGAGCTCGACGACGAGCACCAGGAGCGCGAGCACGAAGGGCACGCACTGCGCGAGCCCGAAGAACACCTGGTGTTGACCGCCGCCACCCCGTCCGGGAGGCAAGCGGAGGAGCGCCCTCATGGCTCAAGCCTGCCTCGCCCGAGCGGATCGCTGCCAGTCGCCAACCCTGACCGGCGCCGGTCCCGTGCGGTCCGGCGCGGTGCAGCTGGGAGGCAGGGACGACCGGGGCGGCAGGGACAGCAGGGAGGGTAGGGAGGGTAGGGACGACAGTGGTGACCGGGGAGCCTGGGGCGTAGAAACCGTGGGGGACGGGCATGGGCTTCTGTACGGGCGTCGGGGCGTCCGCCCCGGCTTCCGCTTTCCCGGGGGTCGTCTTCCGCACGCCGAGCGCTGGAGAGCAGGACGATGAACAGCAGACCCCCGGACGTACCGCCGCCCCCGACCCGGGCCCCGATCCCGGCTGTCGGCCCCGACCCCGGGCCCGATTCCGGCCCCCGGGTCTCCCGTCAGGAGTTCGACGCCCTGTTCGCCGCGGTGCGCACCTGGGGCCGCTGGGACGCGGCCGACCGCGGCGCCTGGAACAGGGTCACCCCGGACCACGTGCGGCGGGCCGCCGCCCTGGTCCGCTCCGGGAGGACGGTGCGCATGGGGTTGCCCTGGAACACCCGGCCGGAGCCCGACAACGACAAGCCCGCGCTGCACTACATGTCCGACCTCGGCGACGTGGAGCCGCCCGAGCCGGCGACGCACAAGGACTTCCTCGGCGTCGACTACCACGGCAAGGCCGTGAGCCACCTCGATGCGCTGTCGCACGTCGCCTACCGGGGGCTCCTCTACGGAGGGCGCCCGGCCCGGGAGGCCGTGGACGCCGGGGGCGCACGCTTCGGCTCGGTGGCCGCCCTCGGGCCCCTGGTCACCACGGGGGTACTGCTCGACCTGCCCGCGATCCTGGGGGTGGAGTGGCTGGAGCCCGGACGGGCGGTCCGGGCGCGGGACGTGCTCGCCGCGGAGGCGGCACTGGGCCTGCGGATCGACGACGGCTGTGCCGTACTGCTCCGCTGCGGCCGGTTCCGTCGCCGCCGGGAGCTCGGGCCGTGGGACGTCGGTGCCGCGAGCGCGGGCTTCCACGTGGACGCGGTACCGCTGCTGGCCGAGCGGGCCGTGAGCCTGCTGGGCGGCGACGGGGACAGCGACGTGCGGCCGTCGCCGGTCGAAGGCGTCCACTCCCCCGTCCACGCCCTCGCCGTGGCCGGGATGGGGGTGCCCCTGCTGGACAACCTGGATCTGGAAGCGCTCGCCGCGGCCTGCACCGAGGCGGGGCGCCACGAGTTCATGATCGTCGTGGCGCCGCTGAACGTGCCCGGCGGAACCGGGTCGCCCGTCGATCCGGTGGCGATCCTGTGACGCCACCGCGGCGGTACGTGACCCCGTCGCGGACCGGCCAGCCACCACTACATTCCGGGCGAATCCTCGGGAATATACTCAAAATGCACTAGCGCTTTGCAAGCATCCCGAACGCGCGGGAACCCGGCAAGGGGAAGTGATGCAGATGGGGGTCACGGGAGAGCAGATCGGCCCCGCACGCTCCCGTGAGCGATTCCTGCTGGGCGAGCCCGTCGAGGGCGGAGTCCGCAGCCCGATCCTGAGCTCGTGGGAGCGCTGCCGGCTGCTGGGGCTCTCGCCCGACCAGACCGAGCTCCCCTTCCGGGACGACTTCGATCCGGACAGCCGGCTCGTCCGTGCGGCCGCACCCGTGCTCGATCAGCTCGCCTCCCGGTTCGCCGGCAGCCGGATGAACGTCTGCCTCGCCGACGGGAACGGAACGGTGCTGCAGCGCCGCTTCGGGGAGCCCTCGCTGGCCCGGAGCCTGCCGCCCATCCAGACCGTGCCCGGTTTCGTCTTCGCCGAGCGCGTCGCGGGAACGAACGGCATCGGCCTCGCCCTCGCGGAGCGCCGGCTCGTCCAGGTCTACGGCGCCGAGCACTTCGCGGAGCGCTCCCAGGCGAACGCCTGCTCCGCCACCCCCATCCGCGACCAGCTCAGCGGCTGCGTCGTCGGGGTCCTCTGCTTCGGATACCCGCACTCCTACGAGGACCCGGCGCTGCCCGTCCTGGTCCGCCGGGCCGCAGAGACCATCGAGCGGCGCCTGATGGAGCAGAGCTCGGCGCGGGAGCGCGGGCTGCTGCGGACGTACCTCGACGCCCGGGAGCGCACCCGGACGGGGACGATCGGGAACGGCCAACCGGTCGGCCTGGACGAACTGCCCGCCGGCGCGCTCGACGCGCACGACCAGCTGATCCTCAAGGAGAAGGCCACCGAGCTGATCTCCTCGGCCCAGCGGGCCTCCCTGGAAGTACCCCTCCCCCACGGCCGCGGGGTCACCCTCTTCAGCAACCCGGTCACGAGCAGCTCCGGGGTGGAGGGCGTCGTCGTCGAGGCCGTCCTCTCCGGGGACGCCCTCCCCGTACACCACCTCGCCGCCGCCCCGCCGCACCCCGGACCGCTGAATCCCGCCGCACACCGGGCCGGCCCGCCGCCCGGCCCCCTCGCGCAGGCCGTCGCCCCCGCGGCGGCACCCGCCGCTGGCGCGGGTCCCGACGTCGCCGTACCCGGCCGCACCGGACTCCCCGGGCACGCCGGACCCGGCCGCGCCGGACGACCCGGGCACGCCGGACCCGGCCGCGCCGGACCCGGCAACGGTGGCGCGGTCCGGGGGCTGGTGCTCGTCGGCGAGCCGGAGGTGGGGAAGTACGCGGTCGCGGCACGCCGCCGACTGGAACTCCTGGCCGAGGCCAGCACCCGTATCGGCACCACCCTGGACGTGACCCGCACCGCGTGGGAGCTCGCCGAGATGGCGGTGCCGCGGCTGGCCGACCACGTCACCATCGAGGTACCCGAGGCCGTGCTGCGCGGCGACGAGTCCCTGGACCCCGCGGCCGACCTGCAGCGCCTGGTGGTGCACGGCATCCACGGCGACGCCCTCTTCGACCCGGTCGGCAAACGGCTCGACCTGCACCCCGGCACCCCCCACATGCAGTGCCTGGCGAGCGGTCAGCCGGTGCTGGAACGCGACCTCGCCTCCGCCGTCGGCTGGATCACCCAGAACCCCGCGCAGGCCCGGCGGATCCTCGCCCAGGAGGTGCACTCCCTCGTCTGCGTCCCGCTGCTCGCCCGCGGCCTGCTGCTCGGCATCGCCAGTTTCTACCGCTCGGCGGACACACCGCCGTTCGGCGACGACGACACCCGGCTGGCCCAGGAACTCGCCGCCCGCGCCGCCCTGTGCATCGACAACGCCCGCCGCTACACCCGCGAGCACAACCTGGCCCTGGCGCTCCAGCGCAGCCTGCTGCCGCGCGGACACCCCGAACAGAGCGCCGTCGAAGTCGCCCACCGCTACCTGCCCGCCGAGTCCGGGGTGGGCGGCGACTGGTTCGACGTCATCCCCCTGTCCGGCACCCGCGTCGCCCTGCTCGTCGGCGACGTCGTCGGACACGGCCTGCACGCCGCCGCCACGATGGGGCGGCTGCGCACCGCCGCACGCAACTTCGCCGAACTGGAACTCGCCCCCGACGAACTCCTCACCCACCTGGACAACCTCCTGGTCCGCCTCGACCGGGAGGAGGGCGGCGGGGACGAGCCGGACAGCACCGGCATCGCCGGGGCCACCTGCCTGTACGTCATCTACGACCCCACGACACGCGAGTGCACCATGGCCCGCGCCGGCCACCTCCCCCCGGCCCTGGTCCACCCGGACGGCACCGTCTCCTTCCCCGACCTGCCCGCCGGCCCCCCGCTCGGCCTCGGCGGACTGCCCTTCGAAACGGTCGGCATCACCCTCCCGGAGGACAGCACGCTGGTCCTGTACACCGACGGCCTCGTCGACGACCGCCACCGCGACATCGACGACGCCCTCGCCCAACTGCGCAGCGCACTGGCCCACTCCGGCCGGACGCCCGAGGACACCTGCCAGGCGGTCATCGACGCCGTGGCACCCGAGCACCCCGCCGACGACATCGCCCTGCTCGTCGCCCGCACCCACACCCTGCCCGCCGACCGGATCGCCTCCTGGGACCTGTCCGCCGACCCGTCCCGCGTCGGCGAGGTCCGCGCGGCCGCCACCCACACCCTGGCCGAGTGGGGGCTGGACGAGCTCGGGTTCGCCGCCGAGCTGATGCTCAGCGAGCTGGTCACCAACGCGGTCCGCTACGGCGGCGAGCCCATCCAGGTGCGCCTGATCCGCGACCGCACCCTGATCTGCGAGGTAGCCGACGGCAGCAGCACCGCCCCGCACCTGCGGCGGGCGGCCAGCACGGACGAGGGCGGGCGCGGCCTGTTCCTCGTCGCCCAGCTCTCCCAGGCCTGGGGCACCCGCTACACCGGCCACGGCAAGGTCATCTGGGCCGAATGCGCCCTGGACGCGGCATGACCCCCGTGCCGGGCCGCCCGCTCGACCACGGCCCACTCGACACGGCCCGGTTGACACGGCCCACTCGACCATTGGAGCCATAGATGATGAAGGTTTGCCCAATATTGCCCCATAGCTCCGATTAACATCCTCACCATCCCTTATCGATGAGGGAGGAACTTCCCAGGTCGGCCCCGGAGACGTCCGTGCATGACACTTCCGCCCCCTCGGCGAGTCCGCAGCGCCGCCCCGGCGCGGAACCGCTCGTCCGGATACGCGGTCTCGGCAAACGGTTCGGCGGCACGGTCGCACTGGACGGGGTCGGCCTCGACATCCACGGCGGCAGCGTCCTCGCCCTGCTCGGCCCCAACGGCGCCGGCAAGTCCACGCTGATCAAGGTGCTCGCCGGAGTCCACCACGCCGACGAGGGCGAGGTGACCGTCGCCGGGCACCCGCTCGGCTCCGAGGCGGCGGCCGCGAAGCTGTCCTTCATCCACCAGGACCTCGGCCTGGTGGCGTGGATGACGGTCGCCGAGAACATCGCCCTCGGCACCGGCTACCCGCGGCGCCGCGGCCTGATCTCCTGGCGGCGGACCCGGGAGCAGTGCGCCGAGGCGCTGGACACCGTCGCCGGACACCTGCACCCCGACACCCGGATCGCCGACCTCGCCCCCGCCGAACGCTCCCTGGTGGCGATCGCCCGCGCCCTGGCGAAGCAGGCCGAACTGTTCGTCCTCGACGAGCCGACCGCCACCCTCCCCGCCACGGACTGCACCCGGCTCTTCGACGTCCTGCACGCCCTGCGCGACCGGGGGCACGGCGTCCTCTACGTAAGCCACCGGCTCGACGAGGTGTATCAGGTCGCGGACACGTTCGCCGTCCTGCGCGACGGCCGCCTCGTCAGCCAGGGCCCCCTCGCCCCCTATCACCCCGCCCGCCTGGTGCAGGACATCACGGGCGGCGAGCCGGCCGGGCGGCGGCCCGCCGCAGGCTCCACCACAGCCACCGCCTCCTCCGCTTCTGCCGTCTCTGCCGTCTCTGCCGTCTCTGCCGTCTCGCCCACGCCTACCACCTCAACCGCCTCTACCGCCTCCCCCGTGTCCCCGGGCGGACCGCCCGTCCTCAGCCTCGATGGCGTGACCACCGACCGCACCGGGCCCGTCAGCCTGGACCTGCACGCCGGCGAGATCGTCGCCCTGGTGGGGTTGACCGGTGCCGGCCACATGCACCTGGGCCGCGCCCTCGCCGGCGCGCTGCCCGTACTCGGCGGGCGGGCGCTCCTCGACGGCCGTCCGTACCGCCCGCGCACGGTCGCCGCAGCCCTGCGCAGCGGTGTCGGGTTCGTCGGCGGCAACCGGCAGGAGGAGGGCTGCGCCGCCGAACTGACCGTACGGGAGAACCTCCTGGCCAACCCGCGGGCGGCCGGGGTGCCGGCGTGGCACTGGATGCGTCCGCGCCGGGAGCGCGCCGAGGCCGCCGCCCTAGTCGAGCGGTTCGCGGTCCACCCCCGCGACGGCGAGGCCGTGATCGCGACCCTGTCCGGCGGCAACCAGCAGAAGGTCGTCGTCGGCCGGTGGCTGACGGGGCGTCTGCGGCTACTGATCCTGGAGGAACCGACCGCGAGCGTGGACGTCGGAGCCAAGGCCGCGATCCACGGCCTCATCGACGACGCGCTCGCCGACGGCCTCGCGGTCCTGCTCATCTCCTCCGACGTCGAGGAGGTCGCCGGCCTCAGCCACCGCGCCCTGGTGTTCGTCCGCGGAGCGGTGGCGGCCGTTCTGAAGGGCGAGACCCTCAGCGTCCGGGAGCTCACCCGTACCGCCTCGGCCATGCCCGCGATCACCGGAAGTGCGACGAGCCGGTGAGCCGACCGCCTTCGCGCCGCTCCCTGCCGGGTTACCTGCGCGGGCACTTCATCGGCTCCTACGGCCTCCTGACCCTCACCGTCCTGCTCTTCCTCGTCTTCTCCCTCACCCTGCCGGACACCTTCCCGACGCTGGACAACGTCTCGGCGATCCTGTCCAACCAGTCGATCCCCGCCCTGCTCGCGCTCGGCGTGACGATCCCCATCGCCACCGGCAAGTTCGACCTGTCCATCGGCTACGGGCTGGGCCTCGCGCACGTCATGGTGATGTACCTGATCGTCGACGCGAGCTGGCCCTGGCCGCTCGCGTGCCTGACCGTCGTCCTCGGCGGGGGCCTGGTCGGCGCCCTCAACGGCGTCATCGTCGAGTTCGCCCGGATCGACTCGCTCATCGCCACGCTCGGCACCGGCAGCATCATGTACGCCATCAGCGGCTGGCTCACCGACGGCAGCCGGATCGTGCCCGGCCCGGACGGGCTTCCGCCCGCCTTCACCGGCCTATACGACTCCCGGTTCCTGGGCCTGCCGCTCCCCGCCTTCTACGTCCTCGCCGTCGTCGTGATCCTCTGGGTGCTGCTGGAGCGGCTGCCGTTCGGCCGGTACCTGTACGTCATCGGGTCCAACCCCCGCGCCGCAGGCATGCTCGGCATCCCCACGCGCGCGTACTGCGTCTACGCCTTCACCGGATCGGGCCTGGTCGTGGGCTTCGCCGGGGTGCTCCTCGCCGCGCAGCAGCAGATCGGCAGCCCGAGCGTCGGCCTGGACTACCTGCTGCCCGCCTTCGTCGGCGCACTGCTCGGCTCCACCACGATCAAGCCGGGCCGCGCGAATGCCGTGGGCACCCTCGTGGCCGTCACGCTGCTCGCCGTCGGCCTCGCCGGCATCCGGCAGTTCGGCGCCCAGTTCTGGGCCACACCGCTGTTCAACGGCGCCACCCTGCTCATCGCGGTCGGCCTGGCCGGCTACTCGTCCCGCAGGAGGCTGCGCACCGCTGCCGCACCGAGCCGCCCGGGCGGCCCCTCCAGTGAGCGGCGCAGTCAGTGAGCAGCGCAACCAGTGAGCAGCGCAACCAGTGACAGGAGCACCGTGTACCCGAACCGGAAGACCACCGTCGCGGCCGTCGCCCTGTGGACGGCGGCCCTCGGCCTCCTGGCGGGCTGCGGGAGCGGCCCGCCGGAATCGAACGCGACCGCGACCGCGAGCGGACGCGCGACGGCCTCCGGGCAGCCGGCCGACGGCTGCCCGGAGGCCCTGCAGAAGGCGAAGGCCGCCGTACGGGCGGCCGAGCGCACCGACACCGCCTGGACCGGACCTCGGAGCGGCCCCGAGGCCGTCCCCGGCAAGACCCTGGTCTACGTCGCCCAGACCATGACGAACCCGGGCGTCGCCGGTGTCGCGAAGGGGGTCAGGGAAGCCGCGGAGGCGATCGGCTGGAACGTCCGGATCATCGACGGGGAGGGCACCCCGGCCGGCATCCAGGCCGCGTTCAGCCAGGCGGTCACCCTCAAACCGTCGGGCATCGTCATCGGCGGCTTCGACCCCCGCCTCACCGCGCAGCAGGTGGCGCGGGCCGAGGAGGCGGGGATCCCGCTGATCGGCTGGCACGCGGTGAGCTCCCCCGGGCCCAGTACCAGCCCCAAGCTCTTCACCAACATCACCACGAAGGTGGAGGACGTGGCGGGGATCAGCGCCGACTGGGTGATCGCCCGGTCCGACGGCGACGCCGGCGTCGTGGTCTTCACCGACGACTCGATCCCGTTCGCGCGGAACAAGGCCGAACTCATCAAGCGGCAGCTCGCCACCTGCCCCGGCGTGAAGCTCCTCGCGTACGAGAACATCCCCATTCCGGACGCGAGTCAGCGCACCCCCCAGGAGATCTCCTCGTTGCTGTCCCGCTTCGCGAAGAAGTGGACGCACTCCGTCGCCATCAACGACCTCTACTTCGCGGATGCGGCCCCGGCCTTCCGCTCCGCCGGGAAGCCCGGGGCCGGGCCCCCGTTCAACATCGGCGCGGGCGACGGAGACCCCTCCGCCTTCCAACGCATCAACGGCGGCCAGCACCAGGCCGCCACCGTCCCCGAACCGCTCACCCAGCAGGGCTGGCAGATCGTCGACGAGTTCAACCGCGCCTTCGCCGGAAGCCCGCCCAGTGGCTACGTCGCCCCCGTCCACGTGGTCACGGCCGACAACAGCGGCGGCGGCACGTCCTGGGACCCCGAGGGCTACCGGGAGGCGTACGAGCAGATCTGGCGCGGGTGACACGCGCGGCGCGGCCGTGCGCGACGCCGGGCGAGCGGCAGGTCGGCGGGGGTTCGCGGCCCGGCTTGACTGCCGGGCGGCGGGACCGGTAGCAAAAGGGCAGCACCCGCGCACGGTGCGGAACGGGGGTGCTCGCACATGAATCCGCTGGGACCGGGCGATCCGGCCTCGGTCGGCGACGGCCGCTACCAGTTGACGCACCGGCTCGGCCAGGGCGGCATGGGGGTGGTCTACCTGGGCCGTTCCCCGTCCGGGCGGGCCGTGGCCGTGAAGGTCGTACGCCCCGAGCTGAGCACCGAGCCCGGTTTCCGGCGCCGCTTCGCCGACGAGGTGGCGGCGGCGCGGCGCGTCGGCGGCTTCCACACCGCTCCGGTCGTCGACGCCGATCCCGACGGCGACCCGGCCTGGCTGGTGACCGCGTTCGTACCCGGGCCGACCCTGGCCACGGTCCTGGCACGGGTCACGGCCCTGCCCGTGGACACGCTCACGGTGCTGGCCGCCGGGCTCGCCGAGGCGCTGGAGGCGATCCACCGGGCCGGGGTGATCCACCGCGACTTCAAGCCCGCGAACATCATCATCGCGGAGGACGGCCCCCGCGTCATCGACTTCGGCATCGCCCGCGCGCTGGACGGTACCGCCCTGACGCAGACCGGCATGCAGGTGGGCACCCCTGGCTTCCTGTCTCCCGAGCAGCTCACCGGGGGCGCGATCACGCCCGCTGTGGACATGTTCGCCCTCGGCGTGGTGCTCACCCAGGCCGCGGGCGGCTCGCCGTTCGGCGACGGCCCGGCGACGGCCCGGCACTACAAGGTGGTGTACGAGGAGCCGGACCTGAGCGCGGTCCCCGGCGAACTGCGCGAGCTCGTCGCGGACTGCTTGTGCAAGGACCCGGCGGGCCGGCCGACCTCGGGCGACTTCCTCCGCCGGCTGATCGTCCGCTGGCCCACGGAGGGCTGGCTGCCGGACGCGGCGATGGCCCTGCTGCACCGGCAGGACGACCCGGTGCCGTCCGCGGCCGCGGAGCCGGTACCGTCCCCGGCGCCGGTTCCGACGCCGACGCCGACGCCGGTCTTGGACCTGGATTTGGCTCCGGCTCCGGCTCCGGATGCCACTCCGACCACGGCGACCGGCCGGGCGGAGACCGTGGCGGACCCGGGCGCTCCGTCCGAGGCGACAGCGGCGGACGTACCGGATGGGGCCGCCGCCCCGCTTCGGACGCCCACGGTGGCGGGAGCGCCCGGCCCTGAACGGCCGGCGGATGCGCAGGCCGTCACCCGGACCGGAGCCGGGCCGCGAGCCGGAGCCGGAGGCAGGGCCGGCATCACTGCCGGGGCCGCAGTCGCTGCCGGAGCTGCGGGCGCTGCCGGCGCCGGAGTCGCTGCCGGTGTCCCGTCGGCGGAGGCCACCGCGGCCGGGGAGCCGGCCGGGCGACGGCCCGGCCGTACCACCGCCGTGCGCGCGGCGGCCGTGCTGCTCGCCCTGTCCGCGGTGGGTCTCCTGGTGTGGCGGCCGTGGTCCGGCTCCTCCGGGAACCCCGGTGCGGCAGGTCCCGACAGCCCCTCCGCCTCCGCTCCCGCCTCGCCGTCCGCGTCCGCCGGCCCGGCCGCGTTCCCCACCGCCCCGGTGCTGGTCCGTCAGGACACCGCAGCGGGCTGGCCGCAGGACTGCCACGGCGTGATCTCCCGCCGCGACCCGGGTGCCGCGGCGCCGGTGCGACTGACCGCCGGTGACGCCTGCGCCATGCTCCCCCAGTGGTCCCCGGACCGCCGGTCGTTCGCCTACACCCAGGTCACCGCGCAGGGTGCGGCCGTCTGGACGGCCAACGCCGACGGCTCGGACCCGCGGCGGGTGGCGGCCATCGCCGGCGGGCGGGTGTCCTGGTCCCCCGACGGCACCCGGCTCGCGGTGCTGCGCGCCGAGAAGGGCGTGCAGCAACTGTTCGTGGTGAACGTCGCCGACGGCTCCGCCCGTCAGGTGACCGCCGGCACCGGCCAGGTGGAGGACCCCGCCTGGTCGCCGGACGGCAAGCGGATCGCCTTCTGCATGCCGTCCGGCAAGGACGACTGGCAGATCCACGCGGTGGACGCCGACACGCCGGGGGCCGCCCCGCAGCAGCTGACCCGGTTGCCGCATCCGGCGCTCGACCCGGTGTGGTCGCCGGACGGCCGCACGTTCGCGTACACCGCGGGAACGTACGGGCGGGGGGCGCAGGGTGACATCCGCCTGGTCGGCACCGACGGGACCGGCGACCGGGCCGTGGTGGCGACGGACGCCCACGAGATGGACCCGGCCTGGTCCCCGGACGGCAGCTGGCTGGCCTTCGTGCGGGGCCCGTACGAGAAGCCGGTGATCTGGGCGGTGCGTGCGGACGGTACCGATTCCCGCTCCCTCACCACCGCGTCGGCGACCGAGGGTCACCCGGCCTGGCGCTGACCGGCCCCGCCCCGGACGCCGTGCGCCCGGCGCCGTAGGGTCGCGATCATGCTGGACGGAATCGACGACATCGACTGGGCCGCACTGGAGCACGCGTACGGTACGGCGGACGACGTGCCGGAGCTGCTGCGGGCCGCCGGCTCGGCGGACCCGCGGGTGCGCGACGGGGCGTTGGACGAGCTGTTCTCGTCGCTCTGCCACCAGGGGTCGGTCTACTCGGCGACGGCCGCGGCCGTGCCGTTCCTGGCCCGGCTCGCGCTGGACGGGCCCGGTGACCGTCTGGGGCTGCTGTGGCTGTTGCACGGAGCGGCCGACGGGGCGGGCCCGGAGTGGCGGCAGGTGCGGCGGGCGGTCGCCGCGGCGCTGCCGCCGCTGCTGGCGCTTGCGGCCGACGCGGACCGGTCCGTTCGGCGCACCATGGTGTGGATCATCGCCGCGTGCGAGGACGCGTCCCTGCCGCTGATGCCGCTGTTGCGGGCCCGGCTGGCGGAGGAGGACGACGCGGAGGTACGGGCTGACCTGGTCACGGCGCTCGGCCTGCTCGACGTCTCGCCGGAGGCCAGGCAGAAGCGCAACCGGGCGCTGCTGTCCGACGCGGAGCCGCTGGTGCGCGGGGCGGCGGTGACGGACCTGCTGCGGACCGCGCCCCTGCCGTTGCCGGCGGCGTGGGTGGATGCGGCCCTCGACGTGTGCGGGGCGGGGTCCGTCCACGACGGGTGCCATCCGTGGCCCGCCGGCTACCGGCCGCTCGGGGAGCGGCTCCTGGACGATCCGGAGGCCGCGCTGCGGGCGGTACGGCGCGGGATCCCGCTGGCCTGGGAGCTCACCGAGAAGTGGCGGGACCGGGAGCGGGACGTCCTGCCGTGGCTCGCGGAGTCGGCCGCGGACGTGGAGGACCTGTGCCGGGTGGCGAGGGTGGGTGCCACGCTGGAGGGCGGTGCACCCGCGCCGTTTCTGGAGCCCTCGCTGCGGTCCGAGGACCCGGCCGTGCGGCTGGCGGCGGTGCATGCCGCGGTGCGGCTGCGGGTGCCCGGCGCGCTCGGGATGGTCCTGCGCCTGATGGACGAGTTGCCGGAGGAGACCGCGACGCTCGCGCCGACTCCCGTGTCGGCTCCCGGCGCGGTGGTACGGGCGGTGGTGGAGGTGTTCGGGGCGGCGGCCCTGCCGGTGGCGCGCCGCGTCGCGGACCGGCCGTGCGCCGGGTGGGTGGACGCGCTGCTGCCCTTCCCCGAGCTCGCCGCGGGATGCGCGGCGGACCTGGTCCGGCTGCTGCCGGCCTCGGCGGGAGTGCTCGCCTCGCTGGGCCCCGCGGTGGGCGCGGGGGCGGTGGCGGCCCTGCGCACCGGGGCCGACGCCGGCGACCTGGACGCAGCGACGCTGCTGGCCCGTGTCACCGGGGATGCGGGTCCCGCGGTGGCCGTGGTGCGGGCGCTGCCTGACGCCGTGGCCCGGCGCACGGCGGCTGTGCGGGTGGCCGCCGAACTCGGCCCGGCCGCAGGGGCTTTGCTGCCGCTGGTGGAGGAGCGGCTGCTGGCTCCCGCCCGGGAGAGCCGGACGGACGCGGCTGCCGCGATCTGGCGCGTCACGGGCCGAACGCACGACACCGCGCCGGTCATCGCGGACCAGCTCGCCCGCGGCCGCGACCTGCACGAGCCGCACCTGGGTGCGCTGCGCGCCCTGGTGGCGATGCGGCTGCTCCCGGACGCAGCCCGGACCGCGGTGGAGCACATCGCCTTCTCCCCGCGACGTGTCGTCTCCGGCTTCCCGTGCGACGGCACGCCGCACCCCGACCTGACGGCGAGGCGCCTGGCCCGGGAGCTGCTGGCGCTGCCCGGCTGAGGGTGTGGCCCTGCTCCCGGGCCGGGGGCAACAGCAGGCCGACGCCGTCCGGTTGCCATCCTCCCAGCCACAGGCAGGGGCCGTCCTCCCCCGCACGGGGGAGACGTCTTCCCCGCGCGGGGGATCCGCGGCGGGGGTCGGCCGGGGTTTCCTGAAGACATGAAGATGACGATGAAACGCCTGGTCACCGTGGCCGCGGTGGCGGTTCTGGCAGCGATCGGACCGGCCGCTCCGGCCGGGGCCGCCCCGCAGGACGACGGCATCCGGGCCCGGGTCGGGGCGGTTCCGGGGATGCGGTTGCTCGGCGAACGGCCCGGGGCCGACGGGCAGACCGTCCTCGACCTCGCCTTCCGGCAGCCCGCCGATCACCGGCGTCCCGAGCGGGGGTCGTTCGAGCAGAGACTGACGCTGGTGCACAAGTCGGTCGACCGCCCGATGGTGCTGTACAGCAGCGGTTACGACCTGGGGTCCGCGCCGCAGCGCCTGTCGGAGCCGGCGACGCTGCTGGACGCCAATCAGATCACCACCGAGCAGCGGTTCTTCGGGGCGTCCCGGGGCGCGGACCAGGACTGGTCCACGCTGACCGTCTGGCAGGCGGCGAGCGACCACCACCGCCTGGTCACGGCGCTCAAGCAGCTGTACCGCGGCGCGTGGATATCGACCGGCGGCAGCAAGGGCGGGATGACGGCGGTCTACCACCGCCGCTTCTACCCGGACGACGTGGCCGGCACGGTCGCCTACTCCGCGCCCAACAACACGGACGACCGGGACGACCGTGCCTACGACGCCCGCCTGGCGCAGGTCGGCACCGCCGAGTGCCGGGCCGCCCTCATGGAGGTCCAGCGGCAGGCGCTGATACGCCGTGAGGCGATGACGCAGCGGTACGGCCGCTGGGCGGAGGGGCAGAAAGCGACCTTCGGGACCATCGGCAGTGCGGACCGGGCCTTCGAACTCGCCGTACTGCGTCTGCCGATGATGTTCTGGATGCACCAGCCTGCGGACGGTTGCGCCTCGGTGCCAGGCGCGGACGCGTCCGACGACGCACTCTACGCATGGGTCGACAAGGTGACGCTGCTTCGCGTGTACACCGACCAGTCGCTGCGGCCCCACACGCCGTACTTCTACCAGCTGGGCACCGAGCTCGGGTACGCGACGTTCGCCGCCCCGCATCTGGAGGGACTGCTGCGCCACCCGGGCGTGCAGGAAGTCCGGTCGTACGTACCGCGGGAGATACCCCTGCACTTCCAGCGGGGCGCGATGGCGGACATCGACCGCTGGGTGCGGCTCCACGGGCGGTCGCTGATGTTCGTCAACGGCGAGAACGACGTGGCGGTCGCGGAGCCCTTCCGCCTGGGCTGGGGCACGCGCGACTCGTACCTCTTCGGGGTGCGCGACGGCAGCCACCACATATCCATCACGGGCCTGCCCCCGGCCGACGCCGAACGGGCCACGGCCGCGCTGCGACGCTGGGCCGGCCAGGCCGGGGTCAGTCGAGGGTGAACTGCCAGTAGGCGGTCTCGCGGTATCCCTTGTCGGGCGGGCAGACCTGGACGGTGACGGTCATGCCTTTCCTGCTCGGCTTCACGCGTACCGGCACGGTACGCGCCCCGTCCTCGGCCAGAGGCGGCATCAAGGCGGCGGCGGACTCGTCGAGGTTCAGCCACCGGACGCTGTCGGGGGCGTAGTCCTCCAGGGTACGCCCGGCGCGCACCACGACGGGCGCGGGCCCGTACTCGGAGGCGGCGGATGCGGCGGACTCGCCGGCGGGGTGCTGCTCCTCGTCCGTGCCGTTGCGGTAGGTGACGGTGAAGCGGTAGGTGCCGTCGGCCTCGGGGCGGGGCCTGCCGACGGTCACCTTCAGGCCGTCCTCGTAGCGGGCGGTGGCGCCCGGACCGAGAGGGTCGGCGACGCTGCCGTCGGCGCCGCCGGTCTGCTCCAGCTGCCCGTACCCGTCGAGGCCCTTCGCCACCTCGTCCAGCGCCCACAGGCCGAGGCCGGCCAGGCCGGCGAGCACGAGCAGCGTGATCCCGCACCCCTTGAGCCACGCCGGGGTCCGCGGGCCGGTCCCGGAGGCGGCGCCGGGGTGGCCGGCGCGGGGGTCGGGGGGCGTGGCGGTCGCTGTCATGCGGCCACCTTAGGAGGGCGCGGCCGCGGGATCATGAGCGGTGGTACTCACCTCGTGCTGAGTAGCGGGCCCGTCAGGGGTGTGCCGGTCCGGGCGGTGTCCGGCGGCACATGCCCATGAAGGCCCGTTCGCCCTCGGCCGCGAGCACCGCGATAATGGGCATATGAGACAGAAGGCCTCAGCGGGTCACCAGCCGTCGACCTTGACCGTCAAGGGCCGCGACGTGCGCTTGCGCACCATCGGCTTCGTCGTCCTGGCCGCCCTCGCCATCTGGTTCATCGCCGTCAACACCGGGCCGGTCACCGTCAGGTTGTGGGTCCCCACCGTCACCATCCCGCTCTGGGTGGTCCTCACCGTCACCCTCGTCGTCGGCATGCTCCTCGGCGTGTTCATCGCGCGGCGCCGGGCCGCCCGCCGGTAGCGGGCGCGTTGCGGCGGCCCACTGGAAGCAGGTACTGCAGCGGCTGCTCCAGGTCGTCCAGGCCCAGCAGTTCGTGTGCCAGGTCGTCGTGGAAGCCGCCGAGCGGAGTGCCGCCCAAGCCCAGGGCCGAGGCCGTCAGGAGCAGGGTCTGAGCCAGGTGCCCGGTCTCCAGCAGGGCCAGGCGCAGGGCGCGCAGACCGTAGCGGCGGCGCAGCACGCCGAGGTTCGCGTACACCGCGAGGACGGCCGGCGCCCCGTCGATGCCGATCCAGTCCGGGTCCGCCGACGGACGGGACAGGTACGTCGACAGCGCCTTGATCTGTGACGGCTCGGGGACCGGGCCGATCCGGCGCAGCGCCCGTCCCTCCGGCACGCAGTCGTACGTGCCCGCGGGGACCCCGGCCACGTCGAGCACCAGCAACCGGACCCGGGCCGTGTACAGGGCGCCCGCACTCGGATAGGGGCGGTGGACCAGCGTACGGGCCGTGCCGTCGGCCAGGGGTTGTTCGGAGCGGCTGCTCTCGGACAGGGAATTCCACAGGAGCGCACCCAGGGTGCCGGCGTCCAGCGGCCCGGCGAGGGCGCCGCGCAGCGAGGACCGGTCGGCCAGCACGGCGCCCAGCGGCACCTCCGGCAGCGGGTCCGCGGGCAGGGCGAGCTCCGGCCCCGCCGCCGCGGGCCGCGGGGCGGGCAGCGACCGCAGGGCCGTGTCCTCGCCGCGGCCGACCTGGAACTTGCTGCGCTCCAGGTACTGGACGTCGGCCGCGGTGTGCCCCTGCGGGAAGAAGCCCGGCGGCTCGTCGGTCTCCAGCAGGGTCCGGGCGGCGAGCCGGCAGACCGCCCGCTCCTCGTCGGGGGTGACGCCGAGCCGGTTGAACAGCATGTGGAGCTGCGAGGCCCAGATCCATGCCGTCGTCTCGGGTGCGGTGTCCGGGGTGCTCCCCGCCGGGGTGGTCCCGGCACGCAGCAGTGCGTCGGCCTCGCGGACCCGGTCCGCCCACCGGCCGAGCCAGCCGCCCACGGTCCCGGCTGCGAGGTGTTCGCGTACCCCCGCAGCACGCCGCGCCAGGCCCGTACGCTGCGCCGCGTAGACCGAGTTGACGCGCGCATGCACGGCGGAGCCCGGCAGCAGCGGCACGTCGGTGACCCATCGCCAGCCCGCCGCGTGGCGGCGCAGCCAGCGCGCCGTGGTCAGCCGGTCCATCCCGAGGGCGTACGCCGTCGCGTGCGCCAGGTCCGCGGCGAACGCCAGCCGCACCGCCGCCCCCGCGCCCGCCCCCCCCGCCCCCCCCGCGGGGGGGGCCCCCCGGGGGGGGCCCCCCCCCGCCCCCCGCCCCCCCCCCGGGGCCCGCCCCACCCCCCCCGCGCGCGCGGGGGGGGCGGGCCCCCCC